>NZ_JBEFLV010000021.1:0-86873 GCF_040149365.1 Kluyvera huaxiensis | reverse complement strand
CAGTGCAACACGGCTTTCGCTCACTGTTGCGAGGTGGCGTATATTACGCTTTCCTCTTTCAGAGTCAAGCGTTTAATTTCGCTTTTCTCTGCCGAAGTTCTCAGGAGAACCCCGCTGACCCGGCGGCTTGTTTGCCGTTGTTCCGTCTCAGTGGGGCCGCATTATAGGGAGAAATTGAGATCCCGCAAGCATAAATATGAAAAATGTTTTCGTTCGCTCACTTTCCAGGCGATCCGTCGAATTACCGCCCTATTTGCGTGAAAGTTGCGCTATTTCACGGGCGAAATCTGCGACCTGTTGCCAATCGGTATAAACCACTTCTTTACTCGTATCCGTTTCGCCACCGGTCATCTTCATAATAAGTCGAATCATAAAGCGGTCGAACCATCCATAGCGTGGATAACGTAAAGCTCCCGCAAACACCGCGCAGCTATCCGGTTGCCATGGAGAACGCAGCAGGAACTTGCGCGTGTAGCTATTAGTCTGTGGTGAACGCTTCTCCGGTTTACGTGCTACCAGGTTCACCGAGAAGAACGCACTGGGTACTGCCTGCAATGCCGCAGCATGCTTTTTCACAAAACGGTCGAGCACCGGATGGAAATGGCCATAACGAATAGAAGCACCAATAATGATTCGATCATACAGCTGCCACTCAATATCATCCGTACGATTCAGATCAATCAGCGCCGTATCCGCACCCAGTTCATGGAGCTGAGAGCAAAGATAGGCGGCGATTTCGCGCGTCTGCCCATCACGGGTAGAAAAGAGCATTAATGTTTTCAACGCTGACTCCTGTTATTCGCGCCAGAATGTTGGAGTAAAGAGCACCAACAACGTAAAGACCTCAAGACGACCGAATAGCATATTCGCAATCAGGATCCACTTCGCCACCGGATTCATACTGGCAAAGTTATCCGCCACCACGCCCAGCCCTGGGCCGAGGTTGTTGAGCGTTGCCACAACGGAAGCAAACGCCGAGAAGTCATCTACACCGGTCGCGATGATCGCCAACATACTAATAATAAAGACCAGTGCATAAGCGGAGAAGAATCCCCACACCGCTTCAAGAATTCTTTCCGGTAGCGCACGGCTGCCCAGCTTAATGCTGTAGACCGCATTCGGGTGTACGAGACGTTTCAGTTCGCGGTTCCCCTGCTTGAACAACAACAGAATACGAATCACCTTCAGACCACCGCCCGTCGAACCCGCACAGCCACCGATAAATGCCGAACATAATAGAAGTACCGGCAGGAATAGCGGCCAGCGCGCAATACTGTCGGTCGTGAAGCCCGCCGTTGTCGCCATCGAGACAACCTGGAAGAAGGCCTGGTTTAGCGTCGTCACCGCAGATGCGTAGATATTGTGGAACCACAGAACCAATGTGCAAATCACCACCAGCGTTAGCTGGACACCGATAAACATGCGGAATTCCGGGTCACGCCAGTAAACCTTCAGGCTTCGTCCACTTAATAAAGAGAAGTGCAGACCGTAGTTACAGCCGGAGATCAGCAAGAAGATAGCAATAATGGTGTTGATGGTCGGGCTATTAAAGAAGCCGACGCTGGCATCGTGCGTTGAGAAACCGCCGATGGCGATTGTCGCAAAGCTGTGGCCGATAGCGTCAAACGCCGGCATCCCGGCAAACCATAGCGCCAGCGCGCACGCCACCGTCAGTAATACATAGATAAGCCATAGCGTTTTGGCCGTTTCGGCGATACGCGGCCGCATTTTGTTGTCTTTCAGCGGCCCGGGCATCTCCGCCCGATAAAGCTGCATCCCACCAACGCCGAGAATTGGCAGAATCGCCACCGCCAGCACAATGATCCCCATACCGCCAAACCACTGCAGCATTTGTCGATAAAAGAGGATAGCGTGAGGTAACGAGTCCAGCCCCACCAGCGTCGTCGCCCCGGTAGTGGTTAACCCCGAGAATGATTCAAAGAACGCATCGGTCACCGTGAGGTTCGGCTGCTCGGAGAAGATAAACGGCAGCGCACCCACGCTTCCCAGCACCGTCCAGAACAGGACGACTATCAGGAACCCTTCACGTGATTTCAGCTCGCCCTTTTCCCGACGGTTCGGCCACCACAGCAGCGAACCAATCGCCAGTGCGACAAAAAAGGTCTGGGTAAATGCGCGCCCGGCGCCATCGCGGTAAATCAAAGCCACCAATCCCGGCAGGATCATTGTCCCCGAGAATAAAATGACCAGAAGTCCAACAATTCGAGTAATGGCACGAAAATGCATTTCCGGCGCGTCCTTTGATATTCAAAAAAAGTCTGGAGGGGATTATTCGTCAATCGCTAACAATTGCAATGAACCACGACTAAAATCGGCCAGTCTTGCGGAAAAATCAGCCACTTTAGCCTGAGGAAGCGCCACGCGAAGCTGCACCGCAGCCTGATAGTCGCTGGTGACGATTTGACCTGCATACTGCCCAACCAGCGCCTCAACGCCCGCTAGCTGTCCGTATTCACATGACAAAGTATATTCGGTTAGCGGCGTCTTAACCTGTGTCGTCAGTAGATTGAGCGCCTGCTGCACTCCACCACCGTAGGCCTTCACCAGACCGCCGGTCCCCAACAGGATACCGCCGTAGTAGCGCACCACTACGGCGGTGATTTCGCCGATGCCGCTGCCCATCAACTGGGCAAGCATCGGTTTTCCGGCCGTGCCCGCCGGTTCACCGTCATCGGAGAAACCCAGCTGTTGTGAATCGTCAGGCCTACCTGCAACCCATGCCACGCAATGGTGGCGGGCATCCGGGTGTTCAGCACGAACCGACTCAACAAACGCTTTTGCCGCCTCTACCCCGTTGGTATGTGCCAACAGGGTAATAAAGCGACTTTTTTTGATCTCTTCAACGAAGGTGGCCGACTCGGCCGGTATTCGCCAACTGTCCATTACGCCAGCTTCAGGTCGCGCGTCATGTTTTCGATATTGTTCTCGTGGATAACCACGTTATCTTCAATACGAATACCGCCGAACGGCTTCAGCGCTTCAATTTTCTGCCAGTTGAAGTGCTTGCTGAACTGGCCTTCACGCCACGGCGCGAGCAGAGACTCAATAAAGTAGATGCCCGGCTCAATGGTCAGCACCATACGCGGTTCCAGCATACGGGTGCAGCGCAGGTACGGATATTTGGACGGAGCCGCCAGATGCGTACCGGTATCATCCTGCATAAAGCCCGCAACATCGTGAACCTGCAGACCCAACGGGTGGCCGATACCGTGCGGCATAAACGGCCCGGTCAGGTCGTTTTCCACCATCGCCTCTTCGCTCATGTCGGTCACGATCTGATGCTTACGCAGCAGTTTGGCAATTCGCTGATGGAACTGAATGTGGTAATCCACATAGCTGGTGCCCGCCTTCATGGTGGCGATCAGCGCCAACTGTTCGGTGTTCACATCTTTAACCAGATGCGCATAGTCATTATCGCTGTGCGCCGACCAGGTACGAGTGAGGTCAGCGGCGTAGCCGTTGTACTCGGCTCCGGCATCAAGCAGGAAACTGCGGATTTCAGACGGCGCGCGGTGATCGAGCTTGGTGTAGTGCAGTACAGAAGCGTGTTCATTCAGCGCCACGATGTTGCCGTAAGGCACATCGGTATCGCGGTGGCCGGTCGCCGTCAGGTAAGCAAGGTTGATATCAAACTCGCTCATGCCGGAACGGAAAGCTTCTTCTGCCGCGCGATGGCCGTTAACTGCCATCTTCTGCGCTTCTCGCATACACGCCAGTTCGTAATCTGTTTTGTAGGCGCGATAGTAGTGCAGATAATCAATCACCCCTTTCGGGTTGATATTGTTCGCGGCGATTCCTAAGCCCAGCGCACGCTCCGGAACCGGGCCGATATAACCGATATTGCCACGGTCAGCCGGCAGCAGGCCGCCAATACCGTCAGCCTTCGGTAACGCGATCACTTCAATATCTTCGGTCCAGAACGAGGTCGGCAGCGGTTCAACGTTGTGCCAGTAGTCCACCGGCAGGTAGAACCACAGTTTAGGTTTATTCACTCCATCAACCAGTAACCAGCAGTTTGGCACCTGAGTAACCGGCACCCAGGCTTTAAACTGCGGGTTGACCTTGAACGGGTACGCGTGGTCATCCAGAAAAACATTCATCAGCTCGCCAGAGTGGATAAGCAGCGCATCAAGCTTAAAACGCTCGAGTGCGTTACGCGCCCGCTCTTGTAAGGTAAGGATATGATTTTTATAAAGTGCGGCCAGTGATTCCATTATTTACCCTTCTGAATTTTTTGCCCTCAAGTCCCCGCATATTAGCACACCTCATTCAGCCTGCGTGATTTACACCGGACGTGATCCGACCAGCAAATATTTAAAGACTCATTTGCATTTATTTAACACAAAATACACACTCGACTTTATCTGGTACGACCAGATCACCTTGCTGGATTCAGGAGACTGACATGCTCTACAAAGGCGACACCCTATATCTCAACTGGCTGGAAGATGGCATTGCCGAACTGGTGTTCGATGCCCCCGGCTCCGTGAACAAACTTGATACCGCGACCGTCGCCAGCCTCGGCCAGGCGCTCGACGTCCTCGAAAAACAAAAAGAGCTGAAAGGACTGCTGCTGCGCTCTGAAAAAGCGGCCTTTATTGTCGGCGCGGATATCACCGAATTCCTTTCGCTGTTCCTGGTGCCTGAAGAACAGTTCAGCCAGTGGCTGCATTTCGCTAACAGCGTCTTTAACCGCCTGGAAGATTTGCCGGTCCCCACCCTTTCAGCCATCAATGGCTATGCACTGGGCGGCGGCTGCGAATGCGTACTGGCTACCGACTTCCGTCTGGCAACGCCGGACCTGCGTATCGGCCTGCCGGAAACTAAATTAGGCATCATGCCAGGCTTTGGTGGTTCCGTTCGTCTGCCGCGTCTGTTGGGGGCGGATAGCGCGCTTGAGATTATCGCGGCAGGTAAAGACGTTGGTGCCGAACAAGCGTTAAAAATCGGCCTGGTCGATGGCGTAGTAAAAGCAGAGAAACTGTTCGACGGCGCGCTGGCGGTGTTACGCCAGGCCATTAACGGCGATCTCGACTGGAAAGCTAAGCGTCAACCAAAGCTGGAACCACTGAAACTTAGCAAAATTGAAGCCACTATGAGCTTCACTATTGCCAAAGGCATGGTGATGCAGACGGCGGGTAAACACTACCCGGCGCCAATCACGGCGGTGAAGACCATTGAAGCGGCGGCCCGTTTTGGCCGTGAAGAAGCGCTGAATCTGGAAAATAAGAGTTTTGTCCCACTGGCCCATTCTAATGAAGCCCGTGCGCTGGTCGGCATTTTCCTCAACGACCAATTTGTAAAAAGTCAGGCGAAGAAACTGACCAAAAACACCGAACCACCAAAACATGCCGCCGTGCTGGGTGCAGGCATCATGGGTGGCGGGATTGCTTACCAGTCCGCCTGGAAAGGCGTGCCGGTTATCATGAAGGATATTAACGAGAAATCGCTGACGCTTGGCATGAACGAAGCCAGCAAGCTGCTCAATAAACAGCTGGAACGCGGCAAAATTGATGGTCTGAAGCTGGCGGGGGTTATTTCTACCATTCAACCAACCCTCGATTACGCCGGTTTCGACCGCGTTGATGTCGTGGTTGAAGCCGTAGTCGAAAACCCGAAAGTGAAAAAGGCGGTTCTGGTCGAGACCGAGCAAAAAGTCCGCCCGGATACCGTGCTGGCCTCCAACACCTCGACCATTCCTATTGGTGAGCTGGCCGACGCGCTTGAACGTCCAGAAAACTTCTGCGGGATGCACTTCTTCAACCCGGTGCACCGTATGCCGCTGGTTGAAATCATTCGCGGCAAGAAAACCTCCGACAGTACCATTGCGAAAGTGGTCGCCTGGGCGAGCAAGATGGGCAAAACCCCTATCGTGGTTAACGACTGCCCGGGCTTCTTCGTCAACCGCGTGCTGTTCCCGTACTTTGCCGGTTTTAGCCAGCTGCTACGCGACGGAGCCGACTTCCGCAAAGTGGATAAGGTGATGGAGAAGCAGTTTGGCTGGCCAATGGGCCCTGCCTACTTGCTCGACGTGGTTGGCATTGATACCGCGCACCATGCGCAGGCCGTTATGGCCGCTGGTTTCCCACAGCGGATGCACAAAGATTACCGTGACGCCATAGACGCACTGTTTGACGCCAGCCGCTATGGGCAGAAAAACGGTCTGGGCTTCTGGCGCTATAAAGAAGACAGCAAAGGCAAACCGAAGAAAGAAGAAGATTCTGCGGTGGATAGCCTGCTGGCAGAAGTCAGCCAGCCAAAGCGTGACTTCAGTGACGAAGAGATCATCGCCCGTATGATGATCCCGATGGTCAACGAAGTGGTACGTTGTCTGGAAGAAGGCATTATCGCAACCCCAGCTGAAGCCGATATGGCGCTGGTCTACGGCCTGGGCTTCCCTCCATTCCACGGTGGCGCATTCCGCTGGCTGGATACGCTAGGCAGCGCGAAGTACCTCGATATGGCACAGCAATACCAGCACCTCGGCCCGCTGTATGAAGTTCCGGCCGGCCTGCGCGACAAAGCGCGTCATAACGAAGCGTACTATCCCCCGGTTGAGCCAGCCCGCCCGGCTGGTGAGCTGAAAACGGCTTAAGGAGTCACGATGGAACAGGTTGTTATTGTTGATGCAATTCGTACCCCAATGGGCCGTTCGAAGGGCGGTGCGTTCCGCAACGTGCGCGCGGAGGATCTCTCCGCCCATCTGATGCGTAGCCTGCTGGCTCGTAACCCGGCGCTTGAAGCGGCGGCTATCGATGACATCTATTGGGGCTGCGTGCAGCAGACGCTAGAACAGGGCTTCAATATTGCCCGTAACGCCTCGCTGCTGGCAGAAATCCCTCACTCGGTTCCGGCGAATACCGTCAACCGTCTGTGTGGCTCTTCGATGCAGGCGCTACACGACGCGGCGCGTATGATCATGACCGGCGATGCGCAGGTCTGTATGGTCGGCGGCGTTGAGCACATGGGCCACGTACCAATGAGCCACGGCGTAGACTTCCATCCAGGAATGAGCCGCACCGTCGCAAAAGCGGCTGGCATGATGGGGCTAACGGCAGAAATGCTCTCCCGCATGCACGGTATCAGCCGTGAAATGCAGGACGCTTTCGCTGCCCGCTCCCATGCTCGCGCTTGGGCGGCAACGCAGTCCGGCGGCTTTAAGAATGAAATTATTCCCACCGGCGGCCACGACGCTGACGGCGTACTGAAACAGTTTACCTACGACGAAGTCATCCGCCCGGAGACCACCGTTGAAGCGCTGTCCACTCTGCGCCCGGCGTTTGATCCGGTTACTGGTACCGTTACGGCAGGTTCTTCTTCTGCCCTCTCCGACGGCGCCTCCGCGATGCTGGTGATGAGCGAAAGCCGCGCGCGTGCGCTGGACTTAACGCCGCGCGCCCGTATCCGTTCAATGGCGGTAGTCGGCTGCGACCCTTCGATTATGGGTTACGGCCCGGTTCCGGCGTCAAAGCTGGCGCTGAAAAAAGCGGGTCTGTCGGCGAGCGATATTGATCTGTTTGAGATGAACGAAGCATTTGCCGCGCAGATCCTGCCGTGCATTAAAGATCTGGGGCTGATGGAGCAGATCGATGAGAAGATCAACCTCAACGGCGGGGCTATTGCGTTAGGCCACCCTCTTGGGTGCTCCGGTACGCGTATCACCACCACCTTGCTGAACCTGATGGAACGCAAAGACGCCCAGTTTGGTCTGGCGACTATGTGCATCGGCTTAGGTCAAGGCATCGCGACAGTTATCGAGCGGGTATAAAAAACACGCCCCGGTACCGCATTACGGGACCGGGGCAAGCAATGTGATCGTCCGGATAGGGCGCGCTAGCGTCACTACCCGGCAAGCAACCTTATTACAAAAAAGTTTAGTTGCCGTTCTTCCCGCCTGTCAGGGGCGGGCTTTTTATCCACGCATCAGATAAACGCGAAAGCATCACCAAACAGACGATCTTCACGCGCCTGGCGTTCGTTACAGAACAGGTCACGGGCAATTTTCGCCATTTCAAAACGGCCAGCGATATAGATATCGTGGTTTGCCAGCGTACCGTAGTCCTGCAATACCGCCGTCAGCACGGTACCAGAACGTCCGCGCCAACCCTCTTCCGGCTGTTCAACCACCGGTTCAACGCGCAGATTTGGATGGTTCACCGATAACGCTTCCAGTTCGGAGAGATCGTACAGATGCTTCTCTTCGCGACCACCCCAGTAAATCGTAACATCACGATTCGGGTTGCGCGCCAGCGCGGTCAGCAAAATAGAACGCACGTACGAGAAGCCGGTACCGCCGGCAATCAGCACCAGAGGACGTTCGTCCTCATCGCGCAGCCAGGCTTCGCCGTGTGGGATATCAACAACCACTTCGCGCTCTTTGAGAATTCTGTCCATCACGGCCATCGCATACAGATTCAGCTCTGAGGCGCCGATGTGCAGCTCAATAAACGCTTTTTCGTCCGGCGTAGAGGCCATGGAGAACGGGCGTTTATCGCGCTCATCCATCACCACCATCAGATACTGGCCGGCACGAAATGAGAAGGCAGCTTCGGGTTCTAAACGAACGCGATATACCGTATCGGTAATCGCATCCACCGAGGTCACTTTACAGCTTAAGGTTGTCATGCGCTCCCTCTGTCGGGTCTTCTCCCCCATCATCATCGGCGATACCAGGACGTATGCTCCACTGATGATTTAGGGGGATATTTATCATTTATCGTCGGAAAAAATGGCCAGCTCATCCCAGATTTCATCGATACGCGCCGTAACGGCGGGATCTTTCTTAATCGGGCGGCCCCACTCGCGCTGGGTTTCCCCAGGCCACTTGTTGGTGGCATCCAGCCCCATTTTCGACCCCAACCCGGAAACCGGCGAGGCGAAATCAAGATAATCAATCGGCGTGTTTTCTACCAGCACGGTGTCCCTCGCAGGATCCATGCGGGTGGTAATCGCCCATATCACATCGTTCCAGTCACGTGCGTTCACGTCATCATCGCAGACAATCACGAATTTTGTGTACATAAATTGGCGTAAAAACGACCATACGCCCATCATCACGCGTTTTGCATGCCCTGCGTACTGTTTTTTCATGGTGACGACGGCAAGGCGATAGGAACACCCTTCCGGCGGCAGATAGAAATCAACAATCTCCGGGAACTGTTTTTGCAGAATCGGCACAAACACTTCGTTCAGCGCCACGCCCAGCACCGCCGGTTCATCTGGCGGACGCCCGGTGTAAGTCGAATGATAAATTGCATCTTCACGCTGGGTAATGTGGGTCACGGTGAAGACCGGGAAGTTATCAACTTCGTTGTAATAACCGGTGTGGTCGCCATAGGGGCCTTCCGGAGCCATCTCGCCGGGCTCAATGTAGCCTTCAAGCACAATCTCGGCGCTGGCCGGAACTTCCAGGTCGTTAGAAAGACACTTCACCACTTCGGTTTTGGTACCGCGCAGCAGGCCAGCAAAGGCATACTCGGAAAGCGTATCCGGTACCGGCGTCACCGCCCCCAGAATAGTGGCAGGATCGGCGCCTAGCGCCACCGACACCGGGAAGCGTTCACCCGGATGCGCCGCACACCACTCCTGAAAATCAAGCGCGCCGCCGCGATGTGACAGCCAGCGCATAATCAGTTTGTTTTTGCCGATCACCTGCTGACGATAAATCCCCAGGTTTTGCCGCTCTTTATGCGGCCCACGAGTCACCGTCAGCCCCCAGGTAATCAGCGGAGCCGCATCTTCTGGCCAACAGGTCATCACCGGGATGCGGGACAAATCAACGTCATCACCGGAGATAATTTTTTGCTGGCAAGGCGCGCCACGCAGACGTTTCGTCGGCATGTTTAGCACCTGCTTGAACTGCGGCAGCTTATCGAACAGATCGCGGAAGCCCTTTGGCGGCTCAGGTTCTTTCAAAAAGGCTAATAATTTACCCACTTCGCGCAGCGCGCTGACATCTTCCTGCCCCATCCCCATCGCCACACGCTTCGGGGTACCGAACAGGTTACACAGCACCGGCATGGAATAACCAATAGGATTTTCAAACAGTAACGCGGGACCACCGGCGCGTAGAGTGCGATCGGCAATTTCGGTAATTTCCAGATGGGGATCAACCGGGAGGCTAATACGCTTAAGCTCACCCTGCTGCTCAAGCTGTGTCAGAAAGTCGCGTAGGTCTTGGTATTTCATGGGGTAATTATTGGCCTCCTGGTAAGCGCCTCATTATACGGCGAATGGTTCCGTGATGCTGTAATTTTGTTAAATTAGCGTAAATTAAAGCAGTAATAATCAACATCGCGATTTGACTGCACTTTTGTTATGCTTTCGCGCTAAAGAGCGGAAACGAGTCATTATGCAAGCTTGGTATTTACTGTACTGCAAACGTGGGCAACTTCAGCGTGCCCAGGAACATCTTGAACGGCAGGCGGTGAACTGTCTAACGCCGATGATCACCCTGGAAAAGATGGTGCGCGGTAAACGTACTACCGTCAACGAGCCGCTGTTCCCGAACTACCTGTTTGTGGAGTTTGACCCGGAAGTGATTCACACCACCACCATAAACGCGACCCGTGGCGTCAGTCATTTTGTCCGCTTTGGCATCCATCCCGCAACGGTTCCGTCTTCAGTCATTCACCAGCTTTCCATCTATCAGCCGGAAGACATCACCGACCCGGAAACCCCTTATCCTGGTGACAGCGTCGTCATCACCGAAGGCGCGTTCGAAGGGTTACAGGCAATCTTTGCTGAACCTGACGGCGAAGCGCGTTCAATGCTGCTGCTCAACCTGCTCAACCAGCAGATCAAGCAGAGCGTTAAAAACACCGACTTCCGTAAAGCCTGAGTTAAAAGTCGATATTAAACAACTGTCTGACGTTGTTGTCTGTGACGCCTTCCAGCCATTGCGCTTCTTCGCCTCGCCATTCGGCGACGCGCGCCAGAATATGCGGAACAAACGCCGGCTCATTGCGTCGTGACGCCGGTTTCGGTGTCATATCACGCGGTAATAAATACGGCGCATCCGTCTCCAGTAACAGGCGTTCTGCCGGGATCATCGGCAGCAACTCGCGCAGCTCAAGCCCTCGACGTTCATCGCACACCCAGCCTGTAATACCGATAAACAGTCCGTGATCCAGACACGCCTGCAGTTCGTCCCGCGTGCCGGTAAAACAGTGCAGCACGGCACCCGGCAGATGATCAAGCCAGGGCTCCAGCAACGCGAAGAAGCGATCGTGTGCATCGCGACAGTGCAGGAACACCGGCATTCCCAGTTCAGCGGCCATTGCCAACTGGGCGCTAAAAGCCGTTTCCTGCTCGGCTGGCGTTGAGAAGTTACGGTTAAAGTCCAGGCCGCATTCACCCACCGCCACCACTTCCGGTTTATTCACCAACGTATAGATTGCTTCGGCCACTTCCGGTGACCAACTGCTGCTATCGTGCGGATGAACACCAGCGGTAGACCAACAGCGTTCAAAATGCTCTGCCAGGCGTTGCGCTTCTTCGCTTTCATGACGATTGGTTCCGGTCAACAGCATACCGTGTACGCCTGCCGCAAGGGCACGCGCGACAACCTCGTCGCGATCGCGGGAAAACTGCGAGCTGGTGAGATTAACTCCGATATCAAACATCATGGCTCCCATATGACAACCGCCCTAACGGGCGGTTGGTTATTCTTCAGATTCTTCGGCTTCCGCGTCTTCATCACGCGTCGCTCGCTTCCCGGCGTAGAAGCGGGAGAAAAACAGCCCCACTTCAAACAGGCAGTACATCGGGATGGCCAGCAGCGTTTGCGAAAACACATCCGGCGGGGTCAGCAGCATGCCGACCACGAAGGCACCCACCAGCACGTACGGACGCTTCTTGCGAAGATCATCCGGCGTGGTCACGCCCACCCAGCACAGCAGCACGATAGCGACCGGCACTTCAAACGACACGCCAAACGCGATGAACAGCGACATAACGAAATCGAGGTAGCTCTTGATATCCGTGGATACCAGTACTCCAGCCGGGGCCGCATGCGTCAGGAATCCAAACGCCAGCGGGAACACCACGAAGTAGGCAAACGCCATACCGGTGTAAAACAGCAGGGTGCTGGAGACCAGCAGCGGCATCACCAGGCGGCGTTCATGCTTGTACAGCGCAGGGGCAACAAACGCCCATACCTGGTACAGAATCACCGGCGCGGAGAGGATAAGCGAAACCATAAAGGTCAGCTTGATCGGCGTGAAAAACGGCGATGCAACATCCGTTGCAATCATCGTCGCCCCGTGCGGCAGCTGTTTAATCAGCGGCGCAGACACCAGTTGGTAAATGTCGTTGGCGAAGTAGACTAACGCCAGAAAAATAACGATGACCGCGATGATGCTGTTAAGCAGACGCTTACGCAGCTCAATCAAATGAGCGATCAGCGGTTGAGTATCTTCTACGCTCATGTTTACGATTTATCACTCGATGCGGGGGATGAATCAGGAACCGCGGCCGCAGAAACTTTCTCTTTCTCTACCGGTTTGGCCGCTTCAGCGGCTGGCGCCGGAGCTTCTACCGGTGACGAAACGGGTTCGTCAGCATGCGCCACCTGCGGATCTGCTGTGCCCGGCTGCGCGGCTTCCTTTTCCTTCACCACAGGATTATGGATAGTATTGGCCTCATCGCTCGCCTTTTCAGGATCGTGCGCAGAGTAAGAACGCTTCATCGACTCAGCCGCTTCGCGCAGCTCGTCCATCGAAGCCTTCAGCTCAGGCGTCAGGCTATCCAGACTCGCTTTCTCCACTTTCTTCAGGCTATCCTGAAATTCCTGGAGTTTAAGCTCCTGCGTCAGCTCATTTTGTACGGTTGTCGCCAGCGAGCGCAGCGCCCGGATCCAGCCAACAACCGTCTTCACTGCAACTGGTAGACGTTTTGGCCCTAATACGACAAGGCCAATCACAAACACCAGCAGCAGTTCACTGAAACCAATATCAAACACGAATTACACCTGCTCGTTGTCGTGGCGTTTCGCTTCGTCTTTCTTCGCACTTTCCTGCTTATCAGTAATTGATTGCGCAGTGAAATCTGCATCCTGGCTCGGTTTATCTTTCTTCTCGTCTTCATCACCCATGGCTTTCTTAAAGCCTTTGATAGACGCACCTAAATCCGACCCAAGTGAGCTCAGCTTTTTAGTCCCAAAAAGCAGAACGACGATAACGACGATAATCAGCAACTGCCAAATACTAATACCACCCATACATGTTCCTCTGATAGATGATGAAATAATCAGCGCGCATTATACGTTATGCAGCGCCCTGTTAGCGACGCAAAAATCAGCGCGTCTTTCTCCAGCCTGCGAGCCATACCACCAATCCTCCGGCCATAAGCCATGCGGGTGTCAGGCCCCATTCTGGGCGGTAAACCAGTAATACTGTACCGCTCAGGAGTAAAACCGCGCCTATACCAAAGAGATAACGCGACTGCCCCTGTCGGGTGTGATGCGTTGCCATATCCTGCGAAATCTTTGCAAGACTGGCCTGCATCTGCTTGCTTTGGCGCAGGCTGTCGTACACCAGCTCCGGTAATTCCGGCATTTTTTCAATCCAGAACGGCGCTTTGTCTTTCAATGCACGGAATAGTGCCGGCACACCCACCTGATCCTTAATCCAGGACTCCAGGAACGGTTTTGCCGTCTTCCATAAATCTAACTGAGGATAGAGCTGTCGTCCTACCCCTTCTACGTAAAGTAATGTCTTTTGCAGTAACACCAGCTGTGGCTGAACTTCCATATTGAAGCGGCGCGCGGTGTTAAACAGGTTCAGCAGCACGTGGCCAAACGAGATTTCTGCCAGCGGTTTTTCGAAGATGGGTTCACACACGGTACGAATAGCGAACTCAAACTCTTCCACGTTGGTATCCGCAGGCACCCATCCGGAATCAACGTGCAGCTCGGCCACTTTGCGGTAGTCACGGTTGAAGAAAGCGATGAAGTTTTCCGCCAGATAGCGCTTATCGTCTTTGTTTAGTGAGCCAACGATACCGCAGTCAATGCCGATATACTGCGGATCTTCCGGGTGCTCGTAGCTCACAAAAATATTGCCGGGGTGCATATCGGCATGGAAAAAGCTGTCGCGGAATACTTGCGTAAAGAACACCTGTACGCCGCGCTCTGCCAGCAGCTGCATGTTGGTATTCTGCTTTTCCAGCGTCTCGATATCGGATACGGGAATACCGTAGATGCGCTCCATCACCAGCATATCGACGCGGCAGTAGTCAGAATACACTTCCGGGACATACAGCATCGGGCTATTTTCGAAGTTACGCCGCAGCTGGATGGCATTAGCCGCTTCACGCAGCAGGTTCAGTTCGTCGAGCAGCGTTTTTTCGTAGTCGCGTACCACTTCCAAAGGACGCAGACGACGTCCATCCGGCAGCAGGCGAGGCACCCAGCGCGCCAGGCGGTAGATAAGCTTCATATCTGCCTTGATGATCGGCAGGATGTCCGGGCGAATGACCTTGATGACCACTTCCCGGCCGTTCTCTTTTAAGCGCGCAGTGTGTACCTGGGCAATTGACGCGGAAGCCAGCGGTTCAATATCGAAGTCATCGAACCAGCTTTCGACAGGAATATCGCCCATCGATTTTTCAATTTGCTGTTTTGCCAGCTTACCATCAAACGGGGCGACGCGATCCTGCAGCATCACCAGCTGATCGGCGATATTCGGCGGGAAAAGGTCACGGCGGGTGGAAAGCATCTGCCCGAACTTGATCCACACCGGGCCAAGCTCCTGCAAGGCCAGACGCAGGCGTTCACCCAGCGGTTTATTCTTGTGGCGGTTTGGCATCCAGAACAGCAGCCGACGCCCAATACGCAGCGGCAGCGTGATTCGCATTTTGGGAATGAGCTCATCAAGCCCGTAGCTCAAAAAGGTGCGGATGATAAAGTACAGGCGCCGTAATTCTCCTGGCGTCATTTCCCCTCCAGTTTTTCCAACCGTTTGGTCAGTGCGGCAAGCTCGCGCTCTACGGCCATTGTTTCTTCAGCAAACCAGGCGATTTCCAATGCCCCCGGTGCCAGCCGCCACTCTTCGGTTAGCGTTTCCGCAACATAACGCTGCTGACGAGCCAGCCCATGCTGTACAAACTTCGCCCCGCCGCGCAGGAATTTACTCACGCCTTCCGCGGCAATATCACCGGTGTAAGGAGCCAGCAGTTCCGCAGGATCAAACTCCGCAAGATCGGCAAGCGACACCAGGTTTTGAACCACCTGGAGATCGCCCTGCACTTCGAGATCGTTATTACGGATAAGCGCCGTCAGTTGCTGGCGGTTACGCAGCTGCGGTAATACGCTGACGCGAGTGATAACGGTGCAGTCTGCCTCGCCTTCCCACGCACCCAGCACGTCAACCTGACGCTCACTGAAAACCAACACCAGCGGCGAGGAGAACTCTTTAAGTTCAATGCGCAGCACTTTGCCAATAAGACGTTGGCGCGCAGGCTTTAAAGCCTTCTCACGCCAAAGCAGCGTATTAATGGCGGTTTCAATGCTGCCGGTCACTAAGGGTTTTAAAGGCATAGCTGCACCTCAATCAGAATTTATAACCGCGATGCAGCGCGACGATCCCGGCCGTCAGGTTGAAGTACTCAACGTTTTCCAGGCCAGCATCCTGCATCATCTCTTTCAGCGTGTCCTGATTCGGGTGCATGCGGATGGACTCAGCCAGATAGCGGTAGCTGTCGGCGTCGTTTGCCACCATTTCACCGATACGAGGCAAAATGTGGAATGAATAGGCATCGTAGGCTTTGCTCAGCGGCTCGATAATCGGTTTGGAGAATTCGAGAACCAGCAGACGTCCACCCGGTTTCAGCACGCGGTACATGGAACGCAGCGCTTTATCTTTGTCGGTGACGTTACGCAGACCAAAGGAGATGGTGATGCAGTCAAAAGTGTTATCAGGGAATGGCAGCGCTTCTGCGTTCGCCTGCACGTATTCAACATTACCAACGACGCCGATGTTACGCAGCTTCTCACGCCCCATCTTCAGCATGGAATCGTTGATATCGGCCAGCACCACGCGTCCGGTTTCACCCACCATACGTGAGAACTTCGCCGTCAGGTCGCCAGTGCCACCCGCCAGATCGAGAACTGTCTGTCCACGGCGCACGCCGCTGCAATCAATGGTAAAACGCTTCCAGAGACGATGAATACCGAATGACATCAGGTCATTCATAACATCGTATTTTGCGGCGACAGAATGGAATACATGCGCCACCATGTCTACCTTCTGATCTTTGGCAATTGTTTGAAAGCCAAAGTGCGTCGTTTCTTGTGAATCCTCAACCATCTCTATGCCTGCTTATCAAGAAAATGTTCATGGAGTGTAACAGATTGGGCTCGATTGCCCTACGATTCCACCCTGTTACGAAATCCGTCTCGTCGCTGGATTAGTGACGCTCTGCCGCCAACGGATTGTCATCATTCAACTCTTCATCATCGCGCAGCCGGAACTCATCATCCTGCGACGTGGCCTGCTCGACGAGATCTGGATTAATCTCGCGCTTCACCTCAACGCCGAGATGGCGGAATGCCTCCGCCTGAGCCAACAGATTCCCGCGCCCGGAGGTGAGTTTTTTCATTGCCTGGCGGTAGTTGTCCTGCGCTTTATCGAGGCTCTGTCCGATCGACGACATATCATCAACGAACAGGCGCATTTTGTCATATAAGCGGCTGGCGCGTTCAGCAATATGTTGCGCATTGCGGCTTTGATGCTCATAGCGCCACAGGTTGGCGATTGTTCGTAGCGCCACCAGCAGCGTCGTTGGGCTCACCAGCATAATATTATTTTTCAGCGCTTCGCTAATCAGTTCTGGCTGTCGGTCCAGCGCCAGTAAAAATGCAGGCTCAACGGGGATAAACATCAAAACATAGTCCAGAGAACGTAGCCCCGGCAGCTGCTGGTAGTCTTTACGCCCCAGCAGGCGGATATGGTTACGCACTGCGGCAATATGCTCCTGCAGCGCCGCTTCGCGGATGTAGTCATCTTCGGCATTAAAATAGCGTTCGTAGGCCACCAGCGTCATTTTGGCATCGACCACCACATCTTTGCGATGCGGCAGACGGACGATAACATCCGGCTGCATGCGGGAATTCACATCCGTATTGATGCTGACCTGGGTTTCATACTCATGCCCTTCCCGCAGCCCGGAAGCCTCCAGCACACGAGTCAGAACCACTTCACCCCAGTTACCCTGGGTTTTATTATCGCCTTTCAGCGCCCGGGTCAGGTTGACCGCCTCCTGCGCCATCTGGGCATTCAACTGCTGTAAATTGCGAATTTCATGCGTCAATGTATGGCGTTCGCGTGCCTCCTGGCCGAAGCTATCCTGAACCTGGCGGCGGAAGCCGTCCAACTGCTCACGCAGCGGCGTCAGAAGACCCTGCAAGCTCTGACGATTTTGCTCATCAACGCGGCGGTTACTCTGTTCAAAGATGCGATTAGCCAGATTTTCAAACTGCTCACTCAGACGCTGCTCGCTGTTGAGCATCAGTCGATACTTTTCATCGCCGTGCTGGCGCGTGGTTTCCAGCAGCGTAGTGACTTCCCGGAGATCGACCTCCAGCGAGGAGTTGATCTCCCGCAGGCTGCGCAGTTCGTTGTTAAGCAGTTCGCACTCTTCACGCCAGTGAGCATTCTGGGCAATTTGCTGTTTCGCCGCGCTCAGTTCGCCGTACACATCGCGTTCTTCCGCAAGCTGCTCGGCCCGCTGCTGCGCCACGCGATAGCTCGCTGCCAGCCAGCCAATCGCCATGCCTGCCAGCGCCACCAACGCATAAATCACCACGGCAATATCCACAACGCCCCCCGCTTATATCCGTTATCTGCACAAAAATAGAATTGTGCTGTATAAACGTCCAGTTTTAAAGCAGTTTCCTGCGAGGCGCTACGCAAAAAGAAAAAGGCCGAACAAGTCGGCCTTTTACACAAGGAGGGGAAACTACAGCAGACGACGCGCCGCTTCCACCACGATTTTCACCGCATGACTTTCGGTTTTCTTCATGGTTTCAGCGTTAGGAATTTCCTGCTGGGTACGGTTGACGATAACGCCAGCGACCATACCCGCACGCAGACCCTGGCTTGAGCACATGGTCAGCAGGGTGGCAGATTCCATTTCGTAGTTCATCACACCCATTGACTGCCACTCTTCCATGGAGCCTTTGAAGTTTCTCACTACGCGGCCAGAGAAGGTGTCATAACGTTCCTGGCCCGGGTAGAAGGTGTCAGAAGAGGCGGTCACACCCACGTGAGTGGTGGCACCGACGGCTTTCGCCGCTTCTACCAGCGCGGTGGTACAGGCAAAGTCGGCTACCGCTGGATATTCCATCGGTGCAAAGTGCAGGCTCGCACCGTCAAGACGGACGGATGCGGTTGTCACCAGTACGTCACCAACGTTGATGTTTGGCTGAATTGCGCCAGTGGTTCCGACACGCAGGAACGTGCGGATACCCAACTGTGCCAGCTCTTCCACGGCGATCGAAGTGGATGGGCCACCGATACCGGTTGAGCACACGATCACTGATTTGCCATCAAGCTCAGCACGCCAGGAGGTAAATTCACGATGAGATGCCAGTTTTACCGGCTTTTCCATCAGCGCGGCGATCTTTTCCACACGCTCCGGGTCACCGGGGACGATAGCCAGCGTAGCCCCTTGTAAATCGTTT
The DNA here is from genome assembly GCF_040149365.1 of Kluyvera huaxiensis. Classification (NCBI taxonomy): domain Bacteria; kingdom Pseudomonadati; phylum Pseudomonadota; class Gammaproteobacteria; order Enterobacterales; family Enterobacteriaceae; genus Kluyvera; species Kluyvera huaxiensis. The sequence continues at coordinate 68,170 of NZ_JBEFLV010000021.1, read as the reverse complement.
TTGGTGAGGCCGAGATGAAAAACATCAGACTTGGACATAAAGAACTCCTCTGTGGTTCAGTTTTGTCAGAAGAAGCAAAAATGTACTTTATAGAAGACCACGACTCTTTTTCGTGATTGCCATCACTAAGGAATAAAAATATTACATTAAATTCCATGCAATTAGTGATTCACATCACATTAACAAGTTATTGTGAATCTCCGCTGCACAAAAATACGCCGTATTGAGGCACTGTGATTCAGCTATGAGTTCATTCAAAGGGTACGGAGAATGCCATGACAATCAATAAACAACCTGGATTTGCACCTGCTGCTTCACCTCATGCCTTGACCACCGTCCATACGCCCGAAGAGGCTATCACGGCGGGAGAAACCTCGATTCCCTCACAGGGGGATACACTGCCGGCCTATCACGCCCGTCCTAAACATAGCGATGCGCCTCTCCCGGTAATCATCGTAGTGCAGGAGATTTTTGGCGTCCACGAACATATCCGCGATATCTGCCGCCGTCTGGCGCTTGAGGGCTATCTGGCTATCGCACCAGAGCTCTATTTTCGTCAGGGCGATCCGAACGACTACGACGACATCCCATCGCTGTTCAGCGGCCTTGTCACTAAAGTACCTGACGCTCAAGTGCTGGGCGATCTCGACCATGTCGCCAGTTGGGCGGCGCGTAACGGCGGTGACGCCAACCGTCTATTCGTGACCGGCTTCTGCTGGGGTGGGCGCATTGCGTGGCTGTATGCAGCGCATAACCCGCAGCTCAAAGCCGCAGTGGCCTGGTATGGCCGTCTGACCGGCGACAAAACGTTAAGCAGCCCGAAACATCCGGTTGATATCGCGGTCGATCTGAGCGCGCCGGTACTGGGATTGTACGGCGGCCAGGACACCGGGATCTCGCTCGAATCCGTTGAGACCATGCGTCAGGCGCTGCGTGCGGCAAATGCGAAAGCTGACATTGTCGTCTACCCAGAGGCCGGTCACGCGTTTAATGCTGACTATCGACCGAGCTATCATGAAGAGTCGGCCAAAGATGGCTGGCAGAGAATGCTGACATGGTTTGCGCAGTATGGCGGGAAAAAGGGATAACCTTTTAATAAAGTAAAACGGAGGCTTTCGCCTCCGTTTATTTTTACGCCTCGCGTAAATTCTGCGCCGCTTTCACCATATTCGCCAACGCCGCGCGGGTTTCCGGCCAGCCTCGAGTTTTCAGGCCGCAGTCCGGGTTAACCCACAGGCGTTCCGCGGGGATCCGCTGCTCCGCTTTCTTCAGCAAGGCTTCAATCCACTCTACGCTCGGGACGTTCGGTGAGTGGATGTCGTACACTCCCGGTCCGATTTCGTTCGGGTAGTCAAACTCTTCGAACGACTCCAGCAGTTCCATATCAGAGCGCGAAGTTTCAATGGTGATCACGTCAGCATCCAGCGCTGCGATAGAATCCATGATGTCGTTGAATTCGCAGTAACACATGTGGGTGTGGATCTGCGTTTCGTCTTTCGCCACCGCAGCATTGATGCGGAAGGCTTCCACGCCCCACTCGAGATAGGCCGCCCAATCGCTGCGACGCAGCGGCAAACCTTCACGCAGTGCCGGTTCATCAATCTGGATAATACCGATACCGGCAGCTTCCAGGTCCGCTACTTCATCACGTAGCGCCAGCGCAATTTGTTTGGCGATGGTTTCGCGGGTCACATCTTCACGTGGGAACGACCAGCAAAGAATCGTTACCGGACCGGTCAGCATGCCTTTCACCGGTTTCTCGGTCAGCGACTGTGCGTATTTCGCCCACTCCACGGTAATCGCTTCTGGACGGCTGACGTCACCAATCACCACCGGGGGCTTCACGCAGCGGGAACCGTAGCTCTGCACCCAGCCGTTTTGGGTGAAGATGAAGCCGTCGAGGTGCTCACCGAAGTATTCCACCATGTCGTTACGTTCCGCTTCGCCGTGGACCAGTACATCAAGACCCAGACGCTCCTGCTCAATAATCGCCTGCTTGATGTGCTCGGCGATACCCGTGCGATAGTTGCCGGCATCGAGATTGCCCTTTTTGAAATCCAGGCGCAGTCCGCGAATTTCAGTGGTTTGTGGGAATGAGCCAATTGTGGTGGTTGGCCAGGCCGGTAAATTAAAGCGCGCACGCTGGGCTTCAGCACGCGCCGGATAGGCGCTATTGCGCTGGCTATCCTTCGCAGTAATCGCCGCCAGACGTTTTTCGACCGCCGCATTATGTACGCGGGTTGAATGGCGACGAGCCTGAATTGGCGCGCTCCATTCGGTAATAGCGTTGGTGTCTCCGCTGTTCAGCGCATCACGTAGCAGGGCCAGTTCTTCACATTTTTGCAGCGCAAAGGCAAACCAGCTCTTCACTTCTGCGTCTAGGCGCGTTTCCACGCTCAGGTCAATCGGGCTGTGCAGCAGGGAGCAGGAAGATGCCACCCACAGCGCACGTTTGCCGACGATGTCTTTAATCTGCGCGTATTTTTCGGTGAGATCGGCACGCCAGACGTTACGACCGTTCACCAGCCCCGCAGATAGCAGCCAGTTGGCCGGTAGACGCTTGTGCAGCTCCGCCACATTATCTTTACCGTGGACCAGGTCAACGTGCAGACCCTGCACCGGCAGCGCGGTGATAGTATCGAGATTCGGCGTCACGCCTTCGAAATAGGTGGTCAGCAGCAGTTTGAGCTGGCCGGCCAGCGCATCGTATGCCGGTTTGAACGCATCCAGCCACTCTTTCGGCAGCTCCAGCACCAGCGCCGGTTCATCAATCTGTACCCACTCGATACCGCGTTTTGCCAGCTCGGCCAGTACCTGTTGGTAAACAGGCAGAATGTCGTTCAATAGACTCAGGCGATCAAACGCTTCGCCTTTCACTTTACCCAGCCACAGATAGGTCACCGGCCCTAAGAGCACAGGTTTCACCTTGTGGCCTAGCGCCAGCGCTTCATCCACTTCGTCCAGCAGCTGGGTCCAGGTCAGTTTGAACTGCTGGCCTTTGGTGAATTCCGGCACCATGTAGTGATAGTTGGTGTTAAACCATTTGGTCATTTCTGCCGCCGCCGCGGGCTCTCCGGTCGGTGCGCGACCACGGCCAATGCGGAACAGGGTGTCGATATCGACGGTTCCATCTTGATTCTGGTGGCGAGCAGGTACGTTGCCCAGCAGCAGACTGGTCGTCAGGACATGATCGTACCAGGCGAAATCCCCGACCGGCAGCAGATCGATACCCGCTTGTTTCTGCTGTTCCCAGTGGCGAGCGCGCAGTTCACGGCCTGTTGCCAATAATTCTTCACGGGAGGCGTTACCCGCCCAATAGCTCTCTTGCGCTTTTTTCAGCTCACGACGAAGGCCGACGCGAGGGAAACCGAGGGTGTGGTTTTGAATAGTCATCATATGCCTCTCATGGATTTTTGGTATTTTAGCCGTCCAGATGTTTACACATCCATAATCGACAGGTACTGTATATTCCTCAAGCGCAAATTGTTCATGCCGAAGTGAAGGACTTTCATGATCGAGATTAAACACCTGAAAACGCTCCAGGCGTTGCGGAGTAGTGGTTCACTGGCAGCCGCCGCGGCGACGCTGCATCAGACCCAATCCGCCCTTTCTCACCAGTTCAGCGATCTGGAACAACGTCTTGGCTTTCGGCTATTTGTGCGTAAGAGCCAGCCGTTGCGCTTTACGCCGCAGGGGGAGATCCTGCTGCAGTTGGCAAACCAGGTGCTGCCGCAAATTGGTCAGGCGCTGCAGGCTTGTAATGAGCCGCAGCAGGCCACGCTGCGCATCGCGATTGAATGTCACAGCTGCATTCAGTGGCTGACGCCTGCGCTGGAGAATTTCCACAAGCAGTGGCCGCAGGTTGAGATGGACTTTAAATCTGGTGTCACTTTTGACCCACAGCCGGCCTTGCAGCAGAGCGAGCTGGATATCGTGCTAACCTCCGACATTCTGCCGCGCAGCGGGCTGCACTATTCGCCGATGTTTGATTTTGAGGTGCGTCTGGTGCTGTCTCCCGATCACCCGCTGGCGACCAAAGCGCGCATTACGCCGGAAGATTTAGCGTCGGAAACGCTGCTGATTTACCCGGTACAGCGCCAGCGTCTGGATATCTGGCGTCACTTCCTGCTGCCAGCCGGTATCAGCCCACAGCTAAAAAGCGTGGATAACACCCTGTTGCTGATTCAGATGGTGTCGGCCCGTATGGGTATTGCTGCGCTGCCGCACTGGGTTGTGGAGAGTTTTGAGCGCCAGGGTCTTATCGTCACTAAAACCCTGGGCGAAGGACTGTGGAGCCGACTGTACGCCGCCGTTCGTGATGGCGAGCAGCGTCAGCCGGTAATGGAGGCGTTTATTCGCTCAGCGCGGAACCACGCTTGCGATCATCTGCCGTTTGTGAAGAATGCGGAGCGACCCAACGCCGATGTACCCACAGTGAGGCCAGGATCACAGCAGCCCCTGTAAGGAAGCTCGGCCAGTGGGGCTGTTGATGCCAGATTGCCAGGTTAACCAACAGCCCCGCAGGCACATGCATGTTGTTCATGATACCTAACGTGCCTGCGTCCACCTGAGTGGCACCGTAGTTCCACATAAAGTAACCAATCCCCGAAGCCACCACGCCAAGAAACACCAGAATGCCCCACTGCGGCATCGTCTGCGGCATTTTCTGCGCATTCCCCAGAAGCGACCAGGCCACCACCGCCACTAAAAACGCGCCAAGGTAGAACCAGGCAAAAGCGTTGTGCTGTGGCATTGGACGGGTTTCCATCAGGCGCTTGTAACCCACCATCCCGATGGCAAACGTAATATTGGAGAGTTGAACCAGCAGAAGCCCCATCCAGAAATGGCTGGTCACGTGGTCATAGCGAATGATCCCTGCGCCAATCACCGCCAGCAGCGCGCTAAACGCGTAGCTCCAGCGCAGGCGGCGTCCGCTCATCAGGTCGTAGATCAAGGTGATGTAGAGCGGCGTCAGCACGGTAAACAGCAGCAGCTCCGAAACGGTCAGGTACAGATAGGCCCGGAAGCTCAGCATATACATGATGCCAAGCTGCATCGCGCCCACCAGCATATACAGGCCGATAGTTTTCAGGCTATGTCCGCGCGTACGCAGAAACGGCAAAAACACCAGCGCAGCAAGGCCGACGCGCACCAGCACGGCAAAATAGCTATCGATATGTCCGGCAAGATACTCGCCGTAAAAGCTAAACGAGAAGGCCCACAGGATCGTGGTAATAATCAGGAGCGCCACAATGAATGTCTCATAGGAAGATGAGCATTCATTGTAGCGGAGATGTTAGTTGACAACTGACCAGTTAATAGCCAGTCGTCAATTTTTAATCAAGATACAGTTTACGTAGATAGTGCGGCACCGCGTCATCGGCATTAGAGCCAATCACTTCGAGATCGGGATGTAAATCTTTCAAGCGCTGGTGCGCGCCTTCCATGATGCAGCCCTTCCCCGCCATCGACAGCATCTCGGCATCATTCATACCGTCACCAAAGGCAATGCAGTCTTTGAGCGTATAGCCCATCGCTTTGGCCACCGCTTCCAGCGCATGGCCTTTCGACACACCGCCCGCCATCACTTCCAGGCAGGTCAGCGTCGAGAAGCTGACGTTGACGCGATCGCCCCAGCGCGCGTTAATCGCCTGCTCCAACGGCAGCAGCGTTTCATGGTCGTTGCAGGTAAAGAACACCTTGCTGACGCCCTCGGCTTCCAGCATACCCTGCTCATACAGGGTGTAGTTGAAGACCGCTTCTTTGAAGAAACGCATCTCCTCCGGACGGTGGCGGTTCATAAACCACTCATCGTCACGGTAGACGTTGGTGACGATATCGGGGTTTGCATTGACGATACCAAAGAGATCGGTCGCAATGTCGAGGTCCAGGTTATGGGCAAAGACCTGTTTGCCATCGGCATCGTGCACGCGCGCGCCGTTGGAGGTGATCATATACGATTTGATCCCGAGATTATCGCGGATCTGCCCGACATCAATGTAGTGACGCCCGGTAGCAAAGACGAAGTTCAGACCGCGCTCGGTCAGCAGCTTCAACGTCTCTTTGGCATATGGCGTTAAGTGGTGGTCAGGGGAGAGTAAGGTGCCATCTAAATCAGACGCAACGACCTGGTACATAAACGAATTTAACCTCTAAACAGTGCGGCGCTGGCGCCGAATTAATGATGTCGATGGAAAAAATCGACAATGGCAGTGAGTGCGACTGATCGCATAGCGTCCTTTTCAAAAAGGATCTCATGGTAGGCGCCCTGTATGACAAGCGGCTTACCGCCATCACAAGGATGGCCCGCTTCGGCGCGAATATCACAATAACGGTCGTGCATGCGGTTATCAACAACCCGCTCTTCTTCCGCCTGGATAAGCAGGACGGGAAAGGTATCTTTTGCGGCGTTAGCGAGAATGTTCTCCCCGGCCAGAATACCCTCTCGCACCCAGTGATAGGTGGGGCCGCCTAAGCGTAGCTGAGGCTCATCAGCATAAAAACGGACATTACGCCGATAACGCTCACGGCTATGGGTCAGCACGTTAACGCCGAACGGCAGCGCGTGCCATCGCCCGGTCCCCATCGCATAGCCTTCCCGAAGACGCTGATGGCCCTCAGCCCAATCGAGAAGCGGCCGGACAACCCATTCCGGCAAGCGCATGATAATACCGAACATCGGCGCACAAAGCGCGATAGCATCACAGCCCTGCGGTTTACGCTGTAAAAACTGCGTCGCAATCGCCCCGCCCATCGAATGAGCGAGAATAAATCGCTGACGCCAGCGACCCGGTAATACTTCTTGCTGCCAGAAGGCCTCAAGATCATCTACATAATCGCTGAATTTCGCCACATGGCCGCGATGCGAGTCCGAAAGCATACGCCCGGAGCGCCCCTGGCCCCGATGGTCGATGATTAACACATCAAAACCACTGTGGAAAAGATCGTACGCCAGCTCAGCATACTTCACGTAGCTTTCAATACGCCCAGGACAAACAACGATAACGCGGTCATGCGCAGGCGAACTGAAACGAACAAACCATACTGGAATTCCATCGACGCCGATAAACTCGGCTTCTTCCCGACCGTGCCAGAAATCCATCAATGGACCGGTGGTAAACGCAGCGAACGCGTTTTCTCTTGTATTCCAATCCTTTTGCTGTTGAAACATCGGGCTTCCACCCCAGTTAACCGCTGAAAATTGTTTTTTTGTGGCGCCTAACACAGCGCCTATACAATAGCGTATTGTGGCATAAAAACAGACAATCAGGGAGTTTCTCATGACCTTTGAATGGTGGTTCGCCTACCTGCTAACATCCATAATTCTCAGCCTGTCGCCGGGCTCTGGGGCGATCAATACCATGACCACCTCAATCAACCACGGCTACCGCGGTGCGGCAGCGTCAATTGCCGGATTACAAACCGGGTTGGCCATTCATATCGTTTTGGTGGGTGTCGGTCTCGGGACGCTGTTTTCCCGCTCGGTAATGGCGTTTGAAATTCTGAAGTGGGCCGGCGTGGCCTACCTTATCTGGCTTGGCATCCAACAGTGGCGTGCAGCTGGAGCCATCGACCTCAATACGATGGCGAAAACCCAGAGCCGCGGCAAACTGTTTCAACGCGCAGTGTTCGTTAACCTGACCAATCCGAAAAGCATTGTGTTTCTTGCCGCGCTCTTTCCGCAGTTCATCTCACCCGACCAGCCACAGGTCATGCAGTACCTGGTCCTCGGCGCGACCACCATCGTCGTCGATATCATTGTGATGATTGGTTACGCCACCCTGGCGCAGCGCATTGCGGTGTGGATCAAAGGGCCAAAACAGATGAAGGCATTGAATAAGGTGTTTGGTTCGCTGTTTATGCTGGTTGGCGCGCTGCTCGCATCAGCGCGGCACGCGTAATCTGAAGAGAAAAGAAGGCAGCCCACCCGCCAGCGAGTGGGCAAATACTTAGCGTGAAATAATCAGGTGAATACCGAATCCCGCAAAAAGAGTTCCCGCTACGCCGTCGATCCACTTCGCCGCGCGTTGATAACCGCGACGCATCGCCGGCAGCGCAAACAGACTCGCCACCACGGTAAACCAGGCCAGCGTTTCCAGGATTATCAGCACGAAAATCCCCCAGCGCTCACCAGCGCCGACGCTATCGCCGACAAACAGCGAGAATACGGAGCCGAAATAGATAATCGCTTTCGGGTTGGCAAGGTTAGTCAGCAGACCTTTCATAAAGCTGCGCCCGCCTTGCGCCAGTTCAATCTGAGGCTCGGCTTCGTCTGCCGCTTTGTCCTTCTTCAGCGCCCCGCGCAGCATCTGGTAGCCCATCCAGCACAGATACAGACCACCGCCGACCATAATAATGGTATGCAGCCACGCCATTTTTTCGATAATCAGGTGCAACCCGAGTAGCGCAACGCCCGCCCAGACCATGACGCCGCAGGTAATTCCCAGTACGCCCATCATCGCCTCTTTGCGCGAACGGCTGACGGCTGTCTGAGAAACGAAAAAGAAGTCTGGCCCAGGGCTCATCAACGCAATGATGTGCACCAGCGCCACGGTAAGGAACAGCGTTATCATGATAGACCTACCAAACAAGACGATAAATTTGCGAAAAAAAGTACAGCGGGACACTGTACGCAAAATCATTCAAGCGGTATCAAGGCGGTAAGGGAGCGAATCCCCCGGACGCGTAGAGCACTACATGACTGGGGTTAACGACCGCGGCCAACGCGGTGGCCGTTTGAAAGATGCTGCATACATCCTGACACTTTTTCAGAGCACTGACTACTCTTCATCGTCGCCGTCGACGTGGGCACGGATAAGCGCCAGAAACTCGCGACCGAAGCGTTCCAGTTTACGCGTCCCAACGCCGTTCACGCTGAGCATGTCGCTCGGTGAAACCGGCATCTGTTCTGCCATCTCAATCAGCGTGGCGTCGTTGAAGACGACATATGGTGGGATATTTTCTTCATCAGCAATGGCTTTCCGCAATTTGCGCAATTTGGAGAACAGCTGACGGTCATAATTGCCTACCGCCGCTTTTTGCATCACGCGCGGTTTTAGTGCCACGATACGCGGCACCGCAAGCTGAAGCGGCACTTCACCGCGCAGCACCGGGCGAGATGCGTCGGTAAGCTGTAACGCCGAATGCTGGGCGATATTCTGGGTCACGAAGCCGAGATGGATCAGTTGGCGGATCACGCTCACCCAATGCTCATGGCTCTTCTCACGACCCATGCCGTAGACTTTCAGCTTGTCATGGCCGAACTCGCGAATACGCTGACTGTTGGCACCGCGAATCACTTCCACCACGTAGCCCATACCGAAGCGTTGATTAACACGTCCGATGGTCGACAGCGCAATCTGTGCGTCCTGTGCTCCATCATATTGTTTCGGCGGGTCGAGGCAGATATCACAGTTGCCGCACGGCTCCTGACGCCCTTCACCAAAGTAGTTCAGCAGTACCAGACGGCGACAGGTCTGCGCTTCAGCAAATGCCCCCATCGCGTTGAGCTTATGGCGCTCAATGTCCAGCAGCATGCCCGCTGGCTTCTCTTCCAGACAGCGGCGCAGCCAGGCCATATCGGCCGGATCGTAAAATAGCATCGCTTCCGCAGGCAGACCGTCACGCCCAGCGCGGCCGGTTTCCTGATAATAAGACTCGATATTGCGCGGAATGTCGAAATGCACCACGAAACGAACGTTCGGTTTGTTGATACCCATACCAAACGCCACGGTGGCGACCACAATCTGCAGGTCGTCGCGCTGGAATTTCTCCTGCACTTCAGCGCGCACGCTGTTCTCAAGGCCCGCGTGATAAGCTCCCGCGCTAATACCGCGGCTTTGCAAACGCGCGGCGGTATCTTCCACTTTCGAGCGACTGTTGCAGTAGATAATGCCCGACTTGCCCTTTTGCTCCTGGACATAGCGCATCAGTTGGTCGAGAGGCTTAAACTTCTCCATCAGCATGTAACGAATGTTAGGGCGGTCGAAGCTGCTGATCTGGATATAGGGGTCGTTAAGCCCCAGCAGGCGCACAATATCGTTACGGGTGGTGTCGTCCGCAGTCGCGGTAAGCGCCATAAACGGCAGCGCCGGGAAGCGCTGACGCAAATGGCCCAGCGCAGCATATTCCGGGCGGAAGTCGTGTCCCCACTGGGAGATACAGTGTGCTTCATCGACGGCCAGCATTACCGGGTTCCAGTGCGCCAGATGTTCGAGGAAGTTATCCAGCATCAGGCGTTCCGGGGCAATATAGAGCAGACGAATCTGCCCAGTGCGGCACCCGGCCATGACTTCCTGCTGCTGTTCGCGAGTCTGGGTGGAGTTAATGCAAGCCGCCGCAACACCGTTCGCCAGTAGCTGGTCGACCTGGTCTTTCATCAGGGAAATCAACGGTGAAACCACTACCGTCAGGCCATCAAGCACCAGCGCGGGGATCTGATAACACAGCGACTTTCCGCCGCCGGTTGGCATCACGACTAAGCAGTCGCGCCCTTCCAGCACGGTATTAATGATTGTGTCCTGGCCCGGGCGGAATTGCTGATAGCCAAAGGTCTCCTGCAAAACCTGTTTAGCCAGCGATTCCTGATTCAAAACTTCCGCCTGTGCCACATTGACCCCATTCACCGTAAAATAAAAACAGGCGCTATTTTCAGCGCCTGCGTGCCAAACTGCAATGTTTTAGACGAATTCCTTCAGCCGTACTCGCAACATACCGACGGTTAGGCTGTTAAAACAGATCGTTAAGCATCACACCGACGCCAACGCGCGTCTGATTAAAGTTATAGTCGATAAGCGATTCACCGTAACCGCTATAAACCTGGGTATAAACGCGCACGTGTTTGGTGAGCGGATAGCTCACGCCTAGCTCTGCGCCGCCGTAGCCGGTGTTCCAGTTATATTGCCCCTGCGCGCTCAGTACCGCATCCCCTAACTGATAGCCGATTTTCAGCCGGTAATAGCCCATATATTTGGTGATATCCGGGTTGTCATCGGTTTCGCCCACCACATACCAGGGTTTCACTTCCACCAGCCAGTTACCATTCTGCGCCATCAGACGGGTATACAGGCGGTTCCAGCTACGTGATGTTGGGTCGGCTCGGCCATTCGAATCATGGTTATACCCCACTTCAACGTCGCGAAGCGTCCAGCCGGCAAACTGGTAATCGGTAGCAAAACCGAGGAACAGCTGCGGTTCATAGTTCGTTTCACGAAACGGTGCAGACTCACCGCTGTTGGAAAGCTGCCACCAGGATCGCTGCGTATAAGAAGCCGCCAGTACCGAGTTATCGCCAAGGATCCCGCGCCACAGCGGGAACGCCAGGCTGAGCTGGAATTTGACTTCATCCTTACGCGCATTTTCCGCCCAATCGTAGGAACTAATCGCCTCTTTGTTGAGATCGCTGGTCCAGGTGTACAGCAGATAGTTGCTTTCATAAGGGTACAGCGTGAACGGATTATCATGCTCTTGCAGCAGGTTGGCGATAATACTGCCGCGCACTGCGGGCACATCGTGCACTTCTTTAATCGTTGCTTCCTGTGCAAACGCTGAGACAGGCAGCAGTAGCGCCAGTAATCCACTCCGTGAGAGCCGCATCGGTCACTTTCCCCTGAGGTCTATAAAAATAATGAATAGCAAAATGACACGCATTCTACCGGTTTGCACTGTTCTTGCTCATCAAACCTTTCTGAAAGTAGTAATCAACATGCAATAGGCATAAAATCAACATTTCATTAACATGCCAAGCAAGGTCATTATGTCTGCACAACTTACCGCCGAAGCTGCTCTCAAGCTGGTTGGCGAAATTTTTGTCTACCATATGCCGTTTAACCGGGCGCTGAATCTGGAACTGGAGGTCTACGAAAAGGCCTTTGCGCAGATTGGTTTTAACAATCAACCAATGATGGTAGGCAACTGGGCACAAAGCATTTTGCACGGCGGGGTGATTGCCTCGGCGCTGGACGTTGCCGCCGGGCTGGTGTGCGTGGGCAGTACGCTAGCGCGCCATGACACCATCAATGAAGACGAGCTGCGCCAACGCCTGTCGCGGATGGGCACCATTGATTTGCGCGTGGACTATCTGCGTCCAGGCCGTGGTACACGCTTTACCGCCACCAGCACGCTACTGCGCGCGGGCAACAAGGTTGCCGTTGCTCGCGTTGAGCTGCACAACGAAGAACAGACACATATCGCCAGCGCGACGGCGACTTATATGGTGGGATAACGGCCATAATCGCGTAAAATTGCGTTACTTTTTTAAAATGGATGTTTCTCATGGATCCCAAACAGACGCGTCAGGGCGTGCTTCTTGCCCTCGCCGCCTATTTTATCTGGGGCATCGCCCCAGCCTACTTTAAGCTGATTTACTACGTTCCTGCCGATGAGATCCTGACCCACCGCGTCATCTGGTCGTTTTTCTTTATGGTGGCGCTGGTGAGCATCAGCCGCCAGTGGTCGCAGGTCAGAACGCTACTCAAGACGCCAAAGAAGGTGTTTTTACTGGCGCTTTCAGCGGTGCTGATCGGCGGCAACTGGCTGCTGTTTATCTGGTCAGTCAATAACCATCACATGCTGGAAGCCAGCCTGGGTTACTTTATAAACCCATTGGTGAATATTGTGTTGGGGATGATTTTCCTCGGGGAGCGCTTCCGCCGTATGCAATGGCTGGCGGTATTCCTGGCGGTTTGCGGTGTGCTGGTACAGCTATGGACTTTCGGTTCGCTGCCGGTTATCGCCTTAGGTCTGGCCTTCAGCTTTGCCTTCTACGGCCTGGTGCGTAAGAAAATCGCCGTCGATGCGCAGACCGGCATGCTGTTTGAAACGCTCTGGCTGCTGCCGGTAGCGGCAATTTATCTATTCGGTATCGCCGATAGCGCAACCAGCCATATGGGGCAAAATTCATGGTCGCTGAATCTGCTGCTGGTTGCCGCAGGCGTCGTGACCACGATTCCTCTGCTGTGCTTTACCGGCGCCGCAACCCGTCTGCGCCTGTCGACGCTGGGTTTCTTCCAGTATATCGGCCCAACGCTGATGTTCCTGCTGGCGGTGACGTTCTACGGTGAAGTGCCGGGGGCGGACAAAATGGTCACCTTCGCGTTTATCTGGGTCGCGCTGGCAATTTTTGTGATGGATGCGATTTATACCCAGCGACGGGGCCGTCGCGGGTAGAGGGACGCCGGATGGCGCTACGCTTATCCGGCCTACAAACATGTATCACTGTAGGTCGGATAAGGCAAAGCCATCATCCGACACAAACCGCGCATTCACGTAGGTCGGATAAGGCAAAGCCGCCATCCCACACAAAGCGCGCATTCACGTAGGTCGGATAAGGCGTAGCCGCCATCCGACACAAACCGCGCATTCACTAGGTCGGATAAGGCACAGCCGTCATCCGACACAAACCGCACATTCACGTAGGTCGGATAAGGCACAGCCGTCATCCGACACAAACCGCGCATTCACGTAGGTCGGATAAGGCAAAGCCGCCATCCGACACAAACCGCACATTCACGTAGGTCGGATAAGGCGCAGCCGCCATCCGACACAGAGCTTACAGCCAGTTCTTGCGCTTGAAGTAGAGATACGGCGCAAGCCCCGCCAGAATCATAAAGATAATCGCGCCAGGATAGCCAAAACTCCAGCGCAGCTCCGGCATAAACTCAAAGTTCATCCCATAGCTGGACGCCACTAGCGTCGGCGGCAGGAACACCACCGAAACCACCGAGAAGATCTTGATGATGCGGTTCTGCTCGATGTTGATAAAGCCCATCGCCGCCTGCATCAGGAAGTTCACCTTCTGGAACAGCGATTCGTTGTGCGGCAGCAGGGATTCGATATCTCGCAGGATCTCTCGCGCCTGCTCCAGCTGGCTGGCCGGTAAGCGCGCCTTGCGCACCAGGAAGTTCAGCGCGCGCTGGGTATCCATCAGACACAGACGAACCTTCCAGCCGATATCTTCCAGCTCTGCCAGCGTCGAAAGCGCTTCGTCATACTCGTCGCCCTGACGCCCTTCCATAATCACACGGCTGAGCTTTTCCAGGTCGCTGTAGATGTTTTCAATTTCATCCGCCAGCTGTTCGATTTTGGTTTCGAACAAATCGAGCAGCAGTTCGTAGGCGTTGCCATCCACCATCAGCTGGCTACGGGCGCGCATACGATACAGACGGAACGCGGGCAATTCACGTTCGCGCAGGGTAAACAGACGCCCTTCACGGATGGTAAATGCCACGGTCGAGTTACCGGCATGATCGTCCGCATCTTCATAAAAGAAGAAGGAGTGAATATGCAGGCCGTCTTCGTCTTCAAAAAAACGTGCGGATGCTTCGATGTCTTCCAGTTCAGGGCGCGTGGCCAGGTTCTGGCCCAAATCCTTTTGCACACGGTTTCGTTCATCGTCATCCGGCTCGACTAAATCAACCCAAACCGAACTGGCCAGGTGCTCAATCTCGTCCGCTTCAAGACGCGTTAAACGATTATTTTCCAGTTGAAATGCGCTCAGCATGACCGGGACTCCCAATGCAAAAAATTATCGGACAGCCGGTGGGCACACAGAAACTACAGGGGTTTCAGACCATTAAACAGCCTGACTCAATGCGACGGGATAAATACGGGTCGCTGACAACCGCTAAGGCTATCAGCATAAGAGGATAGCCTTAGGAGTTGTTCCTGGATGACAGGAAGGTGAGCCAGCATCTACTGGGTGTGTCCAAGGCTTTGTCCTCTTAGCGTAATCGTGCGCGCATGTTACGCCAGCAAAAAAACGGCGTCAACACGCAACGAAACGCTAACCGGCATTAATTACCTTCAGTTCAGTAAGGCTAGCAGATCGTTACAAAATAATGATATTTTTCTGAATGTTATACGGTTTCCAGTCTGGCATAGGCTGCCACCAGCCATTTAATCCCCTGCCCCTGGAACGCGACCTGCAGGCGGCTATGCTCGCCGCTGCCTTCCAGATTAACAATGGTGCCTTCACCAAACTTGGCGTGACGAACGCGCTGACCAAGCTTGTAGCCGGTGTCGTTTTCCGCCATCGGTGTGCCCATGCGCTGATGGTTCACCGGGCGGCTCACCGTCGCGCGTAGACGCACTTCCTCTACGCACTGCTCGGGCAGTTCGCCGATAAAGCGCGATGGACGATGGTACACCTCTTTGCCGTACAGGCGGCGCGTTTCCGCATAGGTCAGCGTCAGCTTCTGCATGGCGCGGGTCACGCCAACGTAGGCCAGACGACGCTCTTCTTCCAGACGGCCGCCTTCATCCAGCGACATCTGGCTTGGGAACATCCCCTCTTCCATACCGACGATAAATACCTGTGGGAACTCCAGACCTTTGGCCGAGTGGAGGGTCATCAACTGCACCGCATCCTGCCAGGTATCGGCCTGACCTTCGCCCGCTTCCAGCGCCGCGTGGGAGAGGAATGCCTGCAGCGGCAGTAAATCCTCTTCTTCTTCGTTGTAGCTGAACTGGCGCGTCGCCGTCACCAGTTCGTCTAAGTTCTCGATACGCGTCTGCCCCTTCTCGCCTTTCTCCTGCTCGTACATCATGCGCAGGCCGGAATCTTTCACCACCCGGTCAGTCTGTACGTGCAGCGGCATATCGGCAGTTTCCTGCGCCAGTGCGTCAATCAGTTCCATAAAACGCTGTAACGCGCTGGCGGCGCGCCCGGCGAGCGCCTTCTCCTGCAACAGTTCGCGGCAGGCCTGCCACAGCGTAAGCTGACGGTCACGCGAAGCCTGGCGCACCACGTCCAGCGTGCGATCGCCGATACCGCGCGTTGGCGTATTCACCACACGCTCAAAGGCCGCATCGTCGTTGCGGTTGGAAATCAGGCGCAGGTAGGAGAGCGCGTCTTTAATTTCCTGACGTTCGAAGAAGCGCATACCGCCGTAAATACGGTACGGCATACTGACCTGCAGCAACGCCTCTTCCAGCACGCGCGATTGGGCGTTGCTGCGATAGAGAATTGCGCACTGCTCAAGCGCGCCGCCGTTGTCCTGCCAGGTTTTGATACGGTTCACCACGAAGCGAGCTTCGTCGAGTTCGTTGAATGCGCAGTAGAGCGAAATCGGTTCGCCGTCGACGCCGTCGGTCCACAGTTTTTTGCCCAGACGCCCGTTGTTGTTTTCAATCAGGGCGTTGGCGGCACTGAGGATATTGCTGGTCGAACGGTAGTTCTGCTCCAGACGGATGGTTTCGGCGCCGGGGAAATCGTTCAGGAAGCGCTGGATATTTTCCACCTGCGCTCCGCGCCAGCCGTAGATTGACTGGTCATCATCGCCGACGATCATCACCTTTCCGGTGTCACCGGCCAACAGGCGGATCCACGCGTATTGGATGTTGTTGGTATCCTGGAATTCATCCACCAGAATATTGGTAAAACGTTCGCGATAGTGCTGAAGAATATGCGGTTTGTTGAGCCACAGCTCGTGGGCGCGCAGCAGCAGCTCGGCGAAATCCACCAGCCCGGCGCGGTCACAGGCTTCCTGATACGCCTGATAGACCTTCTGCCAGGTCTGTTCAACCGGGTTGCCATAGCTCTGCAAATGATGCGGACGCAGCCCTTCGTCTTTCTGGCTGTTGATAAACCACATCGCCTGACGCGGCGGCCACTGCTTCTCATCAAGGTTCATCGCCTTGATAAGACGCTTCAGTAAACGCAGCTGGTCTTCGCTGTCGAGGATTTGGAAATCCTGCGGCAGGTTGGCGTCCAGATGGTGCGCTCGCAGAAGGCGGTGCGCCAGCCCGTGGAAGGTACCGACCCACATGCCGCCCTGAGACGTCCCCATCAGCTGCGCGATACGGTGGCGCATTTCCGCCGCAGCTTTGTTGGTGAAGGTCACCGCCATAATGGAGTATGGCGAGCAGTTTTCCACGCTTTGCAGCCAGGCAATACGGTGTACCAGCACGCGCGTCTTACCACTACCAGCCCCAGCGAGCACCAGCATATTGGTACGCTTT
This sequence comes from Kluyvera huaxiensis, assembly GCF_040149365.1. Classification (NCBI taxonomy): domain Bacteria; kingdom Pseudomonadati; phylum Pseudomonadota; class Gammaproteobacteria; order Enterobacterales; family Enterobacteriaceae; genus Kluyvera; species Kluyvera huaxiensis. The sequence continues at coordinate 51,211 of NZ_JBEFLV010000021.1, read as the reverse complement.
GCCGCGACGGCTTCGCGCTGTTTATCATTGAGGCTGTCGAGCAGGTAAGAAACGTCCATTGGCACCGCCGCGTAGTAATCAGGAAAAAAACGGAACGCCCGCTGGCGCTTCGCTTACCGGGCCTACGTCATCGTAGGGCGGATAAGCATAGCGCCATCCGCCAAAAACCCTGGAATTTTATACAGAACTACCGGGAATTATATCAGCGAGGTCAGAGATGCCAACCGCGAAATCTCAACATGTGGTAACAAACGGCTGTCGGCGGTCTGCATCAGGTCGGCATTTTCCGGCTTAATCCAGCAGGCCTGCATGCCGCAGCGGATGGCGCCCGCGACATCAGTGGTCAGGTCATCGCCTACGTGCAGGATCTCGCCGAGCGGGACGTTGAGCTTATCCGCCGCCAGATGATACATGTCGGCGTACGGTTTCGAGCGCCCATCAGGGCCTGCGCGCAGCACAAACTCGAAATAGCCGCTCAGCCCGAACAGCTCCGGCTGGGCGTTACCGTTGGTGATCGCCACCAGCGGCCATTTCTGCGCCAGCTTGGTTAGGGTGTCGTGGGTTTCCTGCGGAACATCAATCCGGCTGCGCCACTCGGCAAAATTGGCCATCGCCGCATCGGCTCCCGCAGTCGCCTCTTGCGCCGTCAGTCCCGCTTTACGCAGGCCGTGCTCCAGCGCGCGCCAACGCCATTCGGTAACGTCGTGGTAAATCTCCGGTTCACATTGCAGCAGCTCATCGCGCCAGCTTTGCAGCATTCGCGCATCAAAGTTCACCAACGCCGGATGGTAGCCGCGCACAAAATTCAGCGACTCCTGCATCGTACGGTCAATCACCGGGCGGTTATCATAAAGGGTATCGTCGAGGTCAAACGTCAACGCGGCAATGGTGCCCAGCGGTCGATAAAAACGCATTATTTCTCCCGTTTGGCGCGTGGATGCGCCGCATCGTACACCGTAGCAAGGTGTTGAAAATCAAGGTGGGTATAGATTTGGGTGGTCGATAGATTGGCGTGGCCCAGCAGTTCCTGCACCCCGCGCAAATCACCGCTCGACTCCAGCATATGGGTAGCGAACGAGTGGCGCAGCTTGTGCGGATTGACGTGACTGTTCAGCCCCTGCTTGATGCCCCATTCGGCGAAGCGTTTTTGCACGTTACGCGCTGAAATACGCTTGCCCAGTTTCGACAGAAACAGCGCATCGTCATCACCGCCGAACAGCCCGCGCAGATCGAGCCAGTGTTCAATCCACGTCACGGCGTTGCGGCCAATCGGCAGACGGCGCTCTTTGCTCCCTTTGCCGAGCACCCACACTTCACCGGTATCGAGATCGAGATGTTTGATATCCAGCCCAACCAGTTCAGACAAACGCAGGCCGGCGCCGTACATCACTTCCAGCATTGCGCGATCGCGCACCGCCAGCGGATCGTTGAGATCGATATCCAGCAGGCGATTCACATCGTCGACGTCGATATTCTTTGGCAGGTGGCGCGGGGCTTTAGGTGCGGCAATCCCTTTCGCCGGGTTTGCCAGAAGCTCGCCTTGGCTCACCATCCAATCAAAGAAGCTGCGCAGCGCAGATAGGCGTAGCGCCAGACTTGCCGCACCGAGCCCTTTACGGCGGCTGCGGGTAGCAAAACTGCGCACCATCGCAGCATCACATTGTTGCCAATTCTGCAGGCCCATTGCGCTGGCCAGTTCAATAATGGCATCAAGCTGACGCTGATAGTTCAGTAAGGTAATCGGGCTAAGCTGCCGCTCCACGCCCAGATAGCGTAGAAAACGCGTCACGGCGGGCGTCAGCGAGGTGTCGGTCATACGCGTTCAATCCATCGTTCCAGCAGGCCAGGCAGCATAAGGGCAATTTCCTGCAAAAGCTGCGTTCCCTGCCCAGCTTGATAATGGTGTGGGTCGCGGCTGCTGAACAGAATAACCCCGAGATCGCCATCGCTGCCCATCATCGATACCGCGACTGAACCCACCGCTTTTGCTTCAGGTAACAGCAGCAGCAGCTCAGGACCATTCAGCGTGCCGAGATAGTGGTTTTCCTGCCCCAGACGCTGTATCCGCAGCGGCTCAAAAGCCTGCCGCGAGAGGACGAGGTGGGTATATTTTGAGGGTGCACCGAGCCGCCAGCGATCGGAGAATAGACGCAGCGATGCGCCCGCCAGCCCCAGCTCACGGGCCCAACGGTGAAACCGCAGCAGAAGATCGTCGAGGCTTTCCGCACAGGCCAGTCGATTTTGCAGATGCAGCAGGCGATAGAACAGCCCTTCGTTGGCTGCGGCCTGATCCATCAACTGGTCCATATTCTCTTCGAGCATCGCGATGTAGTTGCGCGAACGCGCCATGTGCCACTCAACCAGTGACACCATACCCCGCACCGGGTGCGGGACGCGCATTTGCTCAACCACGGCGGCATTACGAATAAAGAACTCAGGATGTTGCAACAGATAGTCCGCCACCGCGCGATCATCTAGCGCGGTGGCGGCGTCCTGTTGTTCTTCCCCGACGTGTTTCATAGGTGAATAAATCCGTCATAGACATGTGCCGCCGGGCCAGTCATAAACAGCGGTTGGCCCGGGCCCTTCCAGGCGATATCAAGACGCCCGCCCGGTAATTCCACGCGCACCTCTTCCGCCAGCAAACCTTGTTGAATACCGACGGCGACCGCAGCACAGGCCCCGCTTCCGCAAGCCTGCGTTTCGCCCGCGCCGCGTTCATAGACCCGCAGACGGATGTGTTCGCGCTTCACAATCTGCATAAAACCAATATTCGCGCGCTCAGGGAAACGTTCATGGCTTTCCATTAACGGGCCCAGCGTTTCTACCGTAGCGGTGTCAACGTCATCAACCTGAATCACGCAGTGCGGGTTCCCCATGGAAACCACGCCGCACAATACTGTCTGTTCGGCCACACGCATAATATAGGTCTTTTCCGCTTTGTTAGCGCGGAACGGTACCTGCGATGGCTCAAAGTTAGGCTCACCCATGTTGACGCGAACCAACTCATCATCCGTAACGGTTAATACCATACGACCATTCGCCGTACTCACGCGGATCTCACGTTTATTGGTCAGGCCTTTCAGGCGCACAAAACGTGCGAAGCAGCGTGCGCCGTTACCACATTGCGAAACTTCGCTGCCATCGGCGTTGAAAATGCGATAGTGGAAATCCAGATCGGGATCGTAAGGCGGTTCAACAACCAATAGCTGGTCGAAGCCCACGCCGTGATGCCTGTCGGCCAGGCGACGAATCAGCTCTGGCGAGAAAAAAACATTCTGCGTTACCGCGTCGACAACCATGAAATCGTTGCCGAGGCCATGCATTTTAGAAAACTGCATCATCTACTCCAGTTGCGCGGAACAGAACGTATTAATTAGTAATTAACCTGCGTCGGGCCGCCGTTATCACCGCGGTCGTTGCGATCCGGAGTATCACTTTGCACCGGAGGCGTCACCGATTTGGTCGGCTGTGGTGCCGTTTTATCAGCCGGAGGGAAAAATAGCGGGCCTTTCAGGCCACAGCCTGCAAGGCTAAACAAGGCGAGTAACACCGCCAGCGGTCGAAAAATCTTATTCATTCTTAAGATGCCTGTAGTTCAATGCTTTCTATTTTCTATCATCGCAGGAGAAGGCGCAAAAGCAAGCGTTAAGCGCCTGACTGCAACGTGATTTGTTTCACGCTATACTGCCGAATCACTAAAAAACGGGAAACGACAATGAACGACAGTGAATTTCATCGCCTGGCCGATACCCTGTGGCTAACCATTGAAGAACGTCTGGACGATTGGGACGGCGACAGCGATATCGACTGCGAAATCAACGGTGGCGTACTGACTATCAGCTTTGAAAACGGTAGCAAAATTATTATTAACCGCCAGGAGCCATTGCACCAGGTGTGGCTGGCCACCAAGCAGGGCGGCTACCACTTTGACCTGAAAGGTGACGAGTGGGTCTGTGACCGCAGCGGCGAAAATTTCTGGGATTTACTGGAACAGGCGGCTACGCATCAGTCGGGCGAAACGGTGAAATTCCGTTAAGATTTCTTGCCGGATAACGGTGTAAACCGCCGTATCCGGCATTTAGAACGATGCTGTTTTACGAAAAATACTGCTGCAACAGCGGCGTATTATCGTTGTCGTGATGAGACGGTGGCGGCGTCAGCGCCTGGCTGCGGAAAGGAATCACCTGCGCACGGCCATCAACCTTCACAATCTGGTAGAACTGCGGCAGGTTGAAGTTGATAAAGCTGGAGCCGTAGGTGAAGCGATCGTGTGATGACGAGTAGAACCGGCTAACATCGCGCACCAGCTCTTCTTTACTGCCCTCACAGTGGTGATACACCTCTGCGCGGTTGCTCTCATCCAGAATATAGATATTAAAGCCCTGTTCTTCACCTGACTCTTCAAAGAAGAACTGGATGATCCCTTCGCTGGCGAAGCCGTCAACCACCTGTGGCAATTCGACGTGATTGGTCTCAACCTGCACAGACAGGCCGTGCAGCTTGTTGTGCGAGATAGCGCCGTAAAACTCGATGGCGTTTTCCAGCTTCTGCACCGACACATTCAGACGTTCAAAGAACAGTCCCCATGTTTGCCCGGAGACGCGCAGCGCTTTAAAGCGGCCAGTTTCCTGACGGGTGCTGGAGAGACGCAGTTCAATACACTCAGAAACCAGCTGCTGCACGCGAGTACGGATTAAACCGCGCAAATGCTGGCTGTAGCAGAAAACTTCGACGCTGTCCGGCGGCGCGGCGTCCTGGTGCATTTTGCCGAGAATAGTTTTCAGCGCTTCAATCATCGCCTGCTCGCCGTTGAAGTGCAGCGTACGCACCTCGTTCCACGAGTTGCGGTACAGCAGGTCAACGCTGCCAACCAGGCATTTCTGATCTTCGCCGAAGCTGAAGGTATCGAGCTTACGGAAGTCAAAATGCACCACCTGATTGCGGAAGGCCGCGGTTGGGTCGTATTCCAGGTTGACGATGATCGCCAGATGGCGAATTTCGCACGGGCTGTACAAGGCTTTTGGCGTCGGCGCCGGCAGGCGCAGCGGGAAGTGGTGCGACACATCGGCCACCATCTCCTGAAGTTTCGCCAGGTCGACGATCTCATTGCCTTTAATAAACAGACGCGTGCGCGAAGTCAGCAAGCCGTTAAACCACGCCCAGGCCACCAGCTTATTGAGATAGCGGTTATATTCCAGCGGCTGATGGCTGATGATGGATTCCATGTTCGGCGCGCGGTTGTAGAGATACCAACCCGTACGGTTGGCACGTCCCGGCGGAACATAGATAAAGGTCAGATTGGGTTCGGACAAGTCCGGGGAGATTTGCGGGTTAACCAGCGTCACTTTACCCGGCAGCGCTTCAAACGCCGCGTACAGTTTACGCGTCAGCACGCCGATATCCTGCGGGCTGGCCGAAACGCTGAGGTTGTTACGGCGCGCGAAACGAATCAGGTTACGATAGCTCTGCATCATCGCGTCGAGCAGTTCGTTATGCGCCTCGCGCACCTGATCGATTTTCCAGTTAGCGCGGTTATCGAGCATAGCCAGACGCTCTTCGCTCCAGCCCCACTCTTTCACCAGTTGCCCCACCACTTCACGACGCCAACCAACGCAGGCGCGTTCACGGCTGAGCTTTTCGCATACTTTGAGGTAGAAGCAGCGGCGAACGAGGTCGAGACGTGTTTCGTCTTCAATCGCCTTCAGATACTCGGTAACGCGTTCTAGCATCATGCAGTAGGCATCGAGACCGAAGGAGACGATCTCGCCGTCATGCAGGCGCTGTTTAATGTCTTTTGCCAACAGATGCGTGTTGGGATATTCCCAGGAGTAGGCTTCCAGCAGCAGAGTTTTCAACACCGCTTTATATGGGGAGTCGATACTTTTGTAGAGCTGCCACAGGCTGGCGCCAAAGTACTCTTCGGCAGAGAGCGAGCTCAATCCGCCGAGGTCGAGCCATTCATTTGGCGTCAGTACACCCTGAGCGTACAGCGTCATGACGTAATCGTCGTAGTGCTCTTCTTCCTCGCACGGCACCATATTCCACAGAATACGTTTGCCCGCCAGGCGCACCGCCGTACGGTAAAATTCGTCGAGCAGTAAAATATGTTGCGTTGAGCCACAGTCTTCACCGCCGAGGCTACCGCTTTCATTGTGACGGAAGCGGTTCTCATCGATTAGGAAAAAACTGACTTCAACGCCCAGCGATGCCGCCCAGCTTTCCAACAGGCTACATTTGCGCTGTAATAATTGGCGTTCGTCATTATCGAGCCACGATTGGTGACAGACCCAGATATCCAAATCAGAAGAGCAGCTCTGGCCGACGGACGAGGTACTGCCCATCGAGTAGATGCCGGTGATCGGCAGCTCGCCCTTCGCAGAAGTCTGCGGCGGCATACCGCGATGCAGCTCGAGTTCGTCGAGATAATGACGTTGGGTTTCATCAGGCGTGTAGAGGCAGATGCCCTTGGGAACGTTACCGTCAAGGTAACCCGGCATCAGCGGATGATGATAATGTAATAATGTCGGCAGTAGACTGTATACCTGCTGGAAAGCAGGGCCCATGGCAGCAAGCGCGCGATCTACACGCAGTTGGTTGATGGCATCCAGTCTCTGTTTTAGCGTCTCAATATAGAGGTACAAGACATATCGCCTGATGTTCAAAACCGCGGCGTATCGTAAAAGTGCAGATACGGAGGTTTTTAATATTTCAACAAGAAGAACCGTTACCGTTTCTCGTCCGCCGTTGTGATTATCAAAATTCGGACAAAAATCGGTTTAAAACGTGATCAATCTAACACCTTGCCGGTTGACCGTAAAGAATGTTGCACTACAACAAGTGTAGCATTGAATGCTGCTGTAAACCCCGGCATACGATCAAGACAGTGCCAGTAATAAACGGTAAACACAACCCCGTTTATACCTGCCATCATTTACGCAACGGGCACATTTCCTGCATTGCGATTTGATTAGGGTATGAAACCCTGAAAACTAACATCATTAAGGTAACAATGTTACGATGAACAACGGACGATAATGACGGTAACAAGCATGTTAGACAAAGTTTTGAGAATTGCCACACGCCAAAGTCCGCTCGCTCTCTGGCAAGCGCACTATGTAAAAGAACGCCTGATGGCCTGCCATCCAGGGCTGACGGTGACGCTTGTCCCGATGGTCACCCGCGGCGATATTATCCTTGATACTCCGCTGGCTAAGGTGGGCGGCAAAGGGCTGTTTGTTAAAGAACTTGAGCTGGCATTGCTTGAAGACCGTGCCGATATCGCCGTGCATTCCATGAAGGATGTCCCGGTCGAGTTCCCGCAGGGGCTGGGTCTCGTCACCATCTGCGAACGCGAAGATCCGCGTGACGCCTTCGTTTCAAATCATTACGCCTGTATGGATGATCTCCCGGCAGGCAGCATCGTCGGCACCTCCAGCCTGCGTCGCCAGTGCCAGATTGCCCAGCGCCGTCCGGACCTGGTGATCCGCTCGTTGCGCGGCAACGTCGGCACTCGACTCAGCAAACTCGATAACGGCGATTACGATGCCATCATCCTGGCCGTTGCGGGGCTTAAACGCCTTGAGCTGGATGCCCGCGTCCGCCAACCGATGCCGCCAGAAGAGTCGCTCCCGGCCGTTGGCCAGGGTGCAGTCGGTATTGAATGCCGTCTGGATGATGCACAAACGCGCGCACTGCTCGCGCCGTTGAACCACGATGAAACAGCGATTCGTGTATGCGCCGAACGCGCCATGAACATGCGTCTGGAAGGCGGTTGCCAGGTCCCTATCGGCAGCTATGCCGAATTGGTCGATGGCGAGCTGTGGCTACGCGCGCTGGTTGGCTCGCCTGATGGCCGTGAGACGGTCCGTGGTGAACGCCGTGGTAAACCGGAAGACGCCGAGAAAATGGGCATTGAACTGGCTGATGAACTGCTCGATAACGGTGCCCGTGAAATTCTGGCTGCCGTTTACGACGGGGATGCGGCCATATGACCATTCTGGTAACTCGCCCCTCTTTGCAAGGCGAAGAGTTAGTCAGCCGTTTGCGCTCGCTGGGGCAGGTTGCCTGGAGTTTCCCACTCATTGAATTTACCCCCGGCCGCGAGCTAAATACGCTCAGCCAAAGGCTAAAGACATTGGGCGATGGTGATTTGGTCTTCGCACTGTCGCAGCACGCCGTTAGCTTCGCCCACGCCCAGCTCCAGCAGCAACACCTTCTCTGGCCTACCGCGCCCCGCTATTTTGCCATTGGCCGTACCACGGCATTAGCGCTGCATCAGGTCAGTGGTCTTGACGTTCGCTATCCATTAGATCGGGAAATCAGCGAAGTGTTGCTACAATTACCTGAATTGCAAACTATTGCCGGTAAGAAAGCGCTCATCCTTCGCGGCAATGGTGGCCGGGAACTGTTGACCGAGACACTCACCGCGCGCGGTGCAGAGGTAACGCTTTGTGAATGCTATCAGCGCTGTCCTGTTCACTATGATGGCGCCGAAGAAGCCATGCGTTGGCAGGCCCGTGAAGTCACCACGCTTGTCGTCACTAGCGGTGAAATGCTGCAACAACTTTGGACGCTTATTCCCCTCTGGTACCGGGAGAGCTGGTTGCTCAAATGCCGGTTACTGGTCGTGAGTGAACGTATTGCAAAACTGGCCCAGGAGATGGGCTGGCAGGATATTCAGGTTGCCGATAGCGCAGACAACGATGCGCTGCTGCGCGCACTACAATAACTCTCAAAATTGGAAGCCATAATGACGGAACAAAAAGAAAACTCCGCCGTGGTTGAAGAGTCCGGGGAAGCCGTGAACATCACGCCGCAGCCCGAATCTAATCAGCCCGCAACCGCTGAGAAAAAAAATAACAGCGGAAAAACCAGCCTCGTTCTGAGCGCGGTCGCCATTGCCATAGCGCTGGCAGCAGGCGTTGGCCTATACGGCTGGGGCAAACAGCAGGCCGTCAACCAAACCACCACCAGCGATACCCTCGCCAATCAGCTCATTGCGCTGCAAAAAGCGCAGGATGCGCAAAAAGAGGCGCTGGAAACGACCATCAAACAGCAGGCAACCCAGTTGGATGAGGCGAAGGCCCAACAAGGTGAAATGGCCAAACAGCTGGATGAAGTGCAGCAAAAAGTGGCCGCAATCTCCGGCACCGATGCCAAAACCTGGCTTCTTTCACAATCTGATTTTCTCGTTAAGCTGGCTGGTCGCAAACTGTGGAGCGATCAGGACGTGACCACCGCCGCGGCGCTGTTAAAAAGCGCTGACGCCAGCCTTGCCGACATGAACGATCCGAGCTTAATCACCGCTCGCCGGGCGCTGACGGAAGATATTGCCAGCCTCGCGGCAATCTCACAGGTGGACTACGACGGCATCATTCTCAAGGTGAATCAGCTGGCCAACCAGGTCGATAACCTGCGTCTGGCTGACAATAACAACGATGACTCACCGATGGACAACGACGACGGCGAGCTGTCGGCGTCGCTCAGCGAATGGCGCGTCAATCTGCAGAAAAGCTGGCAGAGCTTTATGGACAGCTTTATCACTATCCGCCGCCGCGATGAAACCGCCGTGCCGCTGTTGGCACCAAACCAGGATATCTACCTGCGGGAAAATATTCGCTCGCAACTGTTAGCCGCCGTACAAGCGGTACCTCGTCATCAGGATGAGACCTACAAACAGGCGCTGGATAACGTGTCCACCTGGGTTCGTGCCTACTACGACACGGAAGACTCCACCACCAAGGCGTTCCTCGACGATATCGAAAAACTCAGCCAGCAAAGCATCAGCATGGACGTACCAGAAACCCTGCAAAGCCAGCCGATTCTGGAAAAGCTGATGCAAACTCGCGTGCGTAACCTGATGGCACAGCCTGCCATTGCACAGCCTGCCATTGCACAGCCCGCTGACGCGCAACCTGCCGTGACGGAGCCTGCACCAGAGCAGCCAGCCGCCGCCGCGCCGCAAGGAGAATAATCGATGCTGAAAGTTCTCTTACTCTTCGCACTGCTGATTGCGGGCATTGTTGTTGGTCCGATGATCGCAGGCCATCAGGGCTATGTCCTGATTCAGACAGATAATTACAACATCGAGACCAGCGTAACCGGGCTGGTCATCATCATGATTCTGGTGATGGTGGTGCTGTTCGCCCTGGAGTGGATTCTACGCCGTATTTTCCGTACCGGTGCCCATACTCGCGGCTGGTTTGTCGGACGTAAACGTCGCCGTGCGCGTAAGCAAACGGAACAGGCGCTGTTGAAGCTGGCGGAAGGCGATTATCAGCAGGTTGAAAAGCTGATGTCGAAAAATGCCGATCACGCAGAGCAGCCGGTGGTGAACTACCTGCTGGCAGCGGAAGCCGCGCAGCAGCGCGGCGATGAAGCACGTGCCAATCAGCATCTGCAGCGCGCGGCGGAAAATGCCGGTAACGATATGATCCCCGTCGAAATTACCCGCGTTCGCCTGCAGCTTGCTCGCAACGAAACCCACGCGGCGCGCCACGGTATCGATAAGCTGCTGGAAATCACCCCGCGTCATCCGGAAGTGCTACGTCTGGCCGAGCAGGCCTACATTCAGACCGGAGCATGGAGTTCACTGCTGGACATCATCCCATCGATGGCGAAAGCCCACGTCGGCGACGATGCTCACCGCGCCGCACTGGAGCAACAAGCGTGGATTGGTCTAATGGATCAAGCTCGTGCCGATCAGGGTAGCGAAGGGCTGCGCGACTGGTGGAAAAACCAGAGCCGTAAAACTCGCCATCAGGTCGCTTTGCAGGTCGCCATGGCCGATCACTTGATTGAATGTGACGATCATGACACCGCCCAGCAGATCATCATCGACGGCCTGAAGCGCCAGTATGACGATCGTCTTGTCATGCTGATACCGCGCCTGAATACCAACAATCCGGAACAGATGGAAAAACTGCTGCGTCAGCAGATTAAAACGGTGGGCGATCGTCCGCTGCTATGGAGCACGCTGGGTCAGTCACTGATGAAACACGGTGAATGGCAGGAAGCAAGCCTGGCCTTCCGCGCGGCGCTCAAACAGCGTCCGGACGCGTTCGACTATGCCTGGCTGGCCGATGTGCTCGACCGCCTGAAGCAACCGGAAGAAGCCGCGACAATGCGCCGGGATGGGTTGATGCTAACGTTACAGAACAACCCGCCAGCGTAAAGTCTGGAATATTTCCTGAGGGGACCGAAAGGTCCCCTTTTTATTGGGCTGGCGGCAAGCTCATCGTCGCAGTACCCGGCTTTCGCCCATAAAAAAACGCCTGCTCGTATCAGGAGCAGGCGTTAAACAGGTTTAATTCGACAACATAATGGGTGCTTCACTCAACGTTATGTCCATGGTGTCTGATGAGGCTAAAGCGACATCTGTCAGTGGACGATAAGCACCGTAAACGGCTCTGCGTCATTCCTGGGTTTATGAAGCCGTAAGGCGAGCATAAGAGATGGAATGAGCATCTACGCGGCGCATTATGTCACAGGATCCCAGGGGATAAAACCTCCTGTTACAGAAAAATATTTCGTTTATCCTGGATAATCATTATTCCCATAGCGACTTCACCCTCACCAAATAAAGAAAGTGAATAAAATAATCAAAATAGATAGTAACGAGCCGCACATGTATTATTTTTATATTTAAAAACAAGTAACAATTTATATTATGTCCCTATCCGCATATCCCCACTCCTTATATTTACAGTAGAGAAATAGAGAGTATAAGATCCCAACCACGACGAGTTCGTGGCGCTGCTCATTTCATATATATTCATAAATATTATAGTGTTACAAAACACATTCATCATTGAGCAGCCTCAGAAATAAAAACACTAATATTTATTGAAATATATATATTGATTATGGAGACTCTATAATGGATTTATCATTCCCTAAAAAGCTACTCGCCATTACGGTGATTGCCGCACTGCCCGTGCTTACCCATGCCACAGATACCCCCGCAGCAGCGGCGGCGAAGCAAGGTGCACCAGGGTACGATCACCCTAACCAATATTTAGGCAAAACGGCAACCTCTATCGCCGACAATATGATGCCAGTGATGATGCATCCTGAGCAGAATAAAGAGACCCAAGCTAAACTGGCCGAGATCCTGAAAAAGACCGGCAAAAAACCGAACGTTGTCATCTTCCTGCTGGATGACGTGGGCTGGATGGACGTCGGTTTCAACGGTGGTGGCATCGCGGTAGGCAACCCAACTCCGGATATTGACGCCGTCGCTAATCAAGGTCTGATCCTTACCTCCGCCTATTCCCAGCCAAGTTCCTCCCCTACCCGTGCAACGATCATGACCGGACAGTACTCCGTCCACCATGGCATTCTGATCCCACCAATGTATGGTCAGCCCGGTGGCCTGGAAGGGTTAACGACGTTGCCAGAACTGCTGCACGATCAGGGTTATGTGACTCAGGCCATCGGTAAATGGCATATGGGGGATAACGAAGGTTCACAGCCGCAGAACGTGGGTTTTGATGACTTCCGTGGCTTCAACTCGGTCTCCGATATGTATACCGAATGGCGTGATGTCCATATGAACCCGGAAGTGGCCCTCAGCCCATCTCGCACCGAGTTCATGAAAAATATGCCGTTCAGCAAAGATGACGTGCACGCGGTACGCGGTGGTAAGGAAGAAGCCATTGCCGATATAACGCCAAAATATATGGAGGACCTCGATCAGCGCTGGATGCAGTACGGCGTCGACTTCCTCAATAAAATGACCAAAAGCGATAAGCCATTCTTCCTCTACTACGGGACTCGCGGCTGCCATTTCGATAACTATCCTAATGCGAAATATGCGGGCAGCTCACCGGCGCGTACAACCTACAGCGACTGTATTGTGGAGATGAACGATATCTTCGCCAATCTCTATAAAACGCTGGAGAAAAATGGCCAGCTTGATAATACGCTTATTGTCTTTACTTCCGATAACGGCCCAGAAGCTGAGCTTCCACCGCATGGCCGAACACCGTTCCGCGGCGCGAAAGGATCTACCTGGGAAGGTGGCGTACGCGTCCCGACATTTGTTTACTGGAAAGGCATGGTCCAACCGCGTAAATCAGAAGGTATCGTCGATCTGGCGGATCTGTTCCCAACAGCGCTGGCGCTGGCCGGTAAGCCAGGTGCCGAAGTTTCCAAGCTGGTGCCAAGTACCACCTTTATCGATGGCGTTGATCAGTCCTCATTCTTCATCGGAACCGATGGTCAATCGAACCGTAAAGCGGAGCACTACTTCCTGAACGGACAGCTTTCAGCCGTACGTATTGATGAGTTCAAATTCTATACATTACTTCAACAGCCATTTGCCTTTACCCAGAGCGGGTATCAGGGCGGCTTCACCGGAACGGTAATGCCAGCGGCGGGGGCAATGCTCTTTAACCTGTATGCTGATCCACAGGAAACCGATTCTGTTGGTATCCGTCACACCCCGATGGGCGTGCCGCTAACCGTTGAAATCGAAGAATATAAGAAAATCCTGCAGAAATACCCACCGAAAACGCAAATTAAGTCGTAAATCGTAGGCCCACTTCCTTACCGGAGGTGGGCCTCTTTTATTGACCCACTTTAATCAGATTCGCGCGCATGATATCGCTGGCGGGTCGACCATTTGCCAGCAGCTCCGCCATTGCTTTCAGATACGGTGGCAAATGGCGAAAATAGCGCTGATAACCAGCGCACAGGTAATTCAATCCAGGCTCACCTGTTGCCGTCAGTGAAAAGCGGTGTTTCGGGCAACCGCCCCAACAGGCCTTCAGAACCTTGCATTCGCGACACTGAGTAGGCAAACGAGCATATTTATCTTTGCCAAACTGCTCCTGCGCTGGAGAGTCGACCATGCTCGCGAACGTATCATGATGCAGGTTGCCAAGTCGGTATTCGGGATAGACGAAGTGATCGCAGGCATAAACATCACCGTTATGCTCCACAACCAGCGAACGCCCACAGGTAGGTTGATGATGACAGACCGTCCCCGACGCGCCGACAAAGCTAGCGAAGGCCCACTCAATATTCATCACAAACACGCGCCCTACGTCGCGCTGGATCCAGCGGTCAAACACCGCTATCAGAAAATCACCGTACGCTTGCGGGGGAACCGACCACGCCGTCAGTGAACCTTTCATTTCTCCAGGCGTATGAAGCGTGAGTCCCGCCTGTGCAGCGGTCTCATCAGCCAACCGTTCGACGACAGGGATAAACTGAATATATTCAACGCCCGCCTCACACAGGAAATCATAGACCTGCAATGGTTCACGGACGCTGGTATGGTTAACGCAGGCCAACACGTTGTAGTTAACCCGGTGTTTTTGTAACAGTCCCAGCGCACGCATCACCAGCTTATGCGTTGGGCGGCCGCCTTTCGTCACACGATACTGGTTGTGGATCTCTGCCGGACCATCAAGCGACAACCCCACCAGAAACTGATGCTGCGCCAGGAACTGGCACCACTCATCATCCAGCAGTACGCCGTTGGTCTGAAAGCTATTGCTGATCTGTCGCCCCGCACCGTATTTCTGTTGCAGAGCCACGGCACGCCGATAGAAATCCAATCCCAGCAGCGTCGGTTCTCCTCCCTGCCAGGTAAAGGCGACCTCATTTTGCGGTTCGCTAGCGGCAATATAACCACGGACATAAGCCTCCAGCGTCGCATCATCCATACGTAGCGATGGGTGAGAGGAGTATAAGGCGTGCTTTTCGAGATAAAAACAGTAGGCGCAGTTCAGATTGCACTCCGAACCACTCGGCTTTGCCATCGCGTGAAACGCACGCGTCGGAACCTGTTGCAGCATGTTCACTCCTTCCTGAGTAAAGCGATATCCATTGGGAAGAAGATAGTACTGCCATGATGAAAAACGAAAGGGGCGTTTGTTGCTGCGGGAGGTGTACGGAATAGCAGAAAACAAAAAACCCCGCCGAAGCGGGGTTCAAAATTGGTCGGCGAGAGAGGATTCGAACCTCCGACCCACTGGTCCCAAACCAGTTGCGCTACCAAGCTGCGCTACTCGCCGAAATACTGCATACTGCTTTTTGAATTTTTAGTTCAATTCGTTTTTTTGTAAACGGAATCCCCGTAAACAAAAAACCCTGCCTTAGCAGGATTCAAAATTGGTCGGCGAGAGAGGATTCGAACCTCCGACCCACTGGTCCCAAACCAGTTGCGCTACCAAGCTGCGCTACTCGCCGAAATTTTGCTTACTGCTTTTGAACTCTTCGTTCAATTCGTTAAAGTCGTGGTGCGAAGGGAGGGACTTGAACCCTCACGTCCGTAAGAACACTAACACCTGAAGCTAGCGCGTCTACCAATTCCGCCACCATCGCATGTTCACAACTCTAATCAAATAATGGGGTGGCTAATGGGATTCGAACCCACGACAACTGGAATCACAATCCAGGGCTCTACCAACTGAGCTATAGCCACCACTGCAAATCTTTCCTACGCGGTTATCAAAACCACCGCAGCTCCAGCACCGGGTAAATGGTGCGCCCGACAGGATTCGAACCTGAGACCTCTGCCTCCGGAGGGCAGCGCTCTATCCAGCTGAGCTACGGGCGCTTAGCGCCGTTGCGGGGTCGGATATTACGGACTTCCTACCCCGCTGTCTAGTGCCTTTTTAAAGAAAATTATCGTTTGCTCATGCTTTGCGCGTTTTGTCGCTTATTTCTGCACTTTCTGCACTTCCGGTTTCTGGCTCATGCCAAATACCTTATAAACCAACGTCACAATGGCTAAAAAGAGCGCACCTACAAACAGCGACATACGGGTATCTTCATTGAATCCCATCCCCACTAGCACACAAACCAGGAACGCCATGGTGACATAGTTAGACCATGGGAACAAAATGGAGCGGAACGGGTGGCTGGCAATCGCTTCTTTGTGGGTACGACGAAAACGCAGTTGGCTAATCAGGATAACAAACCACGGCACCATCCCCGGCAATACGCTGGCGCTATAGACATAAACAAACACACGCTGTGGGTTTGGAATGATGTAGTTCAGACATGAGCCAATCAGCAGGATAACAATCGATACGCTTACACCTGCCGCCGGTACGCCACTTTTCGTCACTTTCGCCATCGCCGCCGGGAGCTGACGGTTTTTCGCCAACGCGTAGAGCATACGCCCGCAGCTATACATGCCGCTGTTACAGCCGGACAGCGCCGCCGTCAGCACCACGAAGTTAATAATCCCTGCCGCAGCGGTAATCCCAATTTTGGCGAAGGTCAGTACAAACGGGCTGCCGTTAGTGCCAATTTCATTCCACGGGAAGATAGTGACAATCACGAAAATCGCGCCCACATAGAAAATCAGGATGCGCCACAGCACTTTGCCAACTGCACTACGCAGAGTAACCTGTGGATTTTTCGCTTCACCTGCGGTCATACCGATAAGCTCTACGCCCTGGTAGGACGCTACCACAATACACAGCGCCGTCAGGAAGCCCTTCCAGCCGCCGGCAAAGAAACCGCCATGCTCAGTCAGATTGCTAAAACCAATCGAGGTGCCGCCGTTGCCAAAGCCGAAGAAGATGACCCCAAGACCAATGACAATCATCACGATGATGGTGGTGACTTTAATCATGGCGAACCAGAATTCGATCTCACCGTACAGGCGTACCGCGGCCAGGTTTGCTAGCGCGACCAGCCCCACGGCAATCAACGCAGGTATCCACTGCGCCATATCCGGGAACCAGAACTGGACGTAAACCCCGATGGCAGTGATTTCAGAGATGCCTACCGCCATCCACATAAACCAGTACGACCAGGCCGTGAGATAACCGAAGAACGGGCTCATATAGCGGTGCGCATAGACAGCAAACGAACCGGTCACCGGTTCGATGAATAACATTTCACCCATCGAGCGCATAATGAAGAAGACAAAAATCCCCGCCAGAATATAGGCCAGCAGAACCGAGGGGCCGGCCCACTTCAGGGTACTTGCCGAGCCCATAAACAGGCCGACGCCGATGGTGCCTCCAAGGGCAATTAATTCGATGTGTCGGGCTTCCAGACCGCGCTGGAGCTCCGGTTTTTTCTCTGCCATAAATCCTCTTGTGTTTGCGTATGCCCGGTCATTGCCGGTTTTTTTTATAGTAAAAAGTAGATGTCTGTCGGATGTGGACGTATGCGTAAAAATACGGATACGTCATCAGGGCATGCGAATGGTTTAACAATTTCGAAAAAATGGCAAATAGAAATGAGGAATAAAGTGTCGAAGATGTGAACGTATCACGCAGGAAATGCGCGATACGTTCAGGCTAATACGCAGGATATTCAGAGATTATTGGTGTAGTGCCAGCGTAAATAGCGCAGCAGGCGCAGCTGACGTTTAATGCGGCTTGGCTGAGACAGCAGACGGTACAACCACTCCAGCCCCATGTTCTGCCACACTTTCGGCGCACGCTTAACGTGACCCGTGAAGACATCATAGGTGCCACCTACGCCCATATACAGCGCATCAGGATGCACCTGTCGGCAGTCGCGCATCAGGATCTCCTGCTTCGGCGACCCCATCGCAACGGTAACAATTTTCGCCCCGCTATCGCGAATGCGTTCGAACAGCGCTGGCCGCTCATCCGGCGTAAAATAGCCGTCCTGCGTGCCGACCAGATTCACATTCCACTGCTGACGCAGTTTCGCGGCCGTCTCGGCCAATACTTCTGGCTTGCCGCCAATCAGGAATACCGGCGTGCCTTCCGCTCCCGCCCGCGCCATCAGCGCTTCCCACAGGTCAGCCCCCGCCACGCGTGAAACGTTGGCATCCGGGTATTTCTTGCGAACGGATCGCACCACGCTGATGCCGTCGGCGTATTTATACTCCGCCGCGTTAATCAGCGTTCTTACCTCGGCATTATCTTCCAGCGTCAGCATCTTCTCGGCGTTAATCGCCACCAGCGTCCCCTGCTTCAAATTGCCGTCCGCGTACAGATAGTCCAGCGCGTGCTGCATATTGCGCCAGCCAATCAGCTTCAGGCCGCGCAACGTGTAGGTTGGCGCGGTCAGTGAATCAGCCATTTTGTCCCTCTCCAGCGTGCGAAGGGCGTTTTAGCCGCTGATGTATCAGCCCCGCGCTTTCAAACAACCAGTACAACAGTTTTGCCACCAGCAAGCAGACCCCAAAAATAACCATAAAGAAGACCACGCGGGAGCCAAAGGAATCCAGCCCTTCGCGAGCCAGCACGATCATATTGAAGATCGCACCAAAACAGAAACTATGCAGAATCGCTGATTTATAGCGATTAGGCTCCTGGTTGCCCAGCATATACAGCCAGTCGAACCATTTGATAATCAACCCTACCGCCACCGCACCCAACGGCACAAACCACATACCGCCCATGACCACCAGCGAACCGATCAGCGTTGGGGAGATAGCCAGCCCGGAGTGGTTATTCAAAACTTCCCAGGTAAAGTAGTTGGCCGTATTCAGCACAATGCCAGGCCGGGATGGCCACAGCCAGCTGGGGATAAAGACGTAGAAGTCGCGCACCATCGGCGCCAACCCCTGGAACTCTATCTTGTCGTAGTGTTGCAGCAGCAGAGCCAGGTTTTCCCACGGCGAGAAAGTATCGCGCGTCAGATAGAGGAAGGTGTAAAACGCTTCATCACCGCTCACATCCATGCCATAACGCTTAAGCGCTAGCCAGAACATGCCGACAATTCCCATCACGCCCGCGGCCACCAGCATCCACAGCGAAATCCAGCCGCGAATAATTCCAATAAACAGGAAGATAGCGAAGGCAATAATGATATTTGCACGCGTACCACCAACGATAGCGTAGGTCAGCAGACCAAAAGCTACGGTGGCAATCAGGAAACCAATCCACGCCTTCCAGCCAGGTTTTAAGAAATAGACCACTAGCATCGCCGGAATGAAGAAGTAAAAGAAACGCTTCAGTGCGACCCCAGAGACTTCACTGGAGAAAATCTGGCTATACGAATGCAGCTTAAACAGCAGGAACCCGTTATGCAGGAAGAACGTGCCAACCGTAAACAGCGCCAGGCTCATCAACAGGATCCAGGTGATGTGCGTCTCTACCCGGTTCATGGTGAACAACGGGCGGCGCGGTGCGCTGGCGGTTGCCGAGCGTAACCGGGTTTTGTAGGTGACGTAGTACACTGCGTAGAAGCAGACCGAAATCAGCAGCGTTTGCAGCAGCACATCCGGCGGCGACACGCCGACCCCAAAACGGAACACCAGCGTACAGGTCAGCGGGAAACCGAAGAAAAAGGTCAGCAAAAACAGCAGCGAGAAGAAGACGTTGAAGTTAAAGCGCACGCGGCGGAATTCAAACCACGTCAAGGTACCGATAAACAGCGTCGACAGCAGCCAGACGGCAAACAGCCCGGTAAATTGCATTTCGCTCATACCGCCTCTCCTGCCGCCAGTGTCAGCGCCCGATACCACGGCACCAGATAGTTAGGTTTAAAAAAGGCGATGTCACTTTTATCGACCAGCGCCAGCTGTCGCTGCGCTTCACGCACTACCGACACGGTCAGCTCATCATCGGTGAACAGGACCGGAATGTGCTGCTCGGCCATGTCCTGCCAGAACGGGTTCTGCCGATTCAGAACACAGGGGATCCCCGCCTGAATCAACAAACAAAGCGTGCCAATCCCCTGCTGGCGGGCAAAAATAAAGTAGCCCAAATCACAACGGCGTAATAGCGCAAGATAGTCATCAAACTCGAGTTTTTCGCGCAGAATCTGCACATTGTCATCGCTAAACAGTGCTTGAGCAGCACCGCTTACTTCAGCAATATAGCCGTCATTGTTCGCAGGGTAGCCCATCGGGACAATCACATTAACCGTGTCGCCGAACTGCTGATGTACCGCCTTCAGCGCGGCAACGTGTTGGTTACTGCGGTCGCCAGAGTTGCCCACCAGAATGGTCAGTTTGCCATCGCGCGGCGTGGTATCGGCTAACCCGTTCAGCGTCGGATCCATTCGCGTCGGGAAATAGAGCAGTTCGCCCGGGACCTGACGATGCAAAGCCGCAAAATAACTAAGATCGCCACGGGTGGCGAACACCCGACCAACCCGTCCCTGCGCCATCCGGCGCAACGGGTAGAACAGGCGAAACTTCAGGCCGCGGGAAACTTCATACAAATCCGCGCCCCAGATATGCCAGTTCACCTGCGACGGCTTCAGGCCACCGCTGAGCAGAGCCAGCCAAATCCCGGTATTAAACTGACCGTGGAAGAAGAACCGCTGCTGGCGATTTGCTTTGGCTTTCGCGATGACGGCTTTCGCCAGCGCTGATTTATCGGTATAGCGGTCAATCGCCAACGCGGGAAACGCTGCCGCCAGGCCGTCTTCTTTGCTCACCACCATAAACTGACGGGCGTGCGCATGCTCTACGGCAAGCTCATCGGCAAAAAACCGCAGCACAGTCTGGTTATGATGAGGGATATCCGATCCCAGGATGTGTATCAGTTCGGTCATTGCCGTTTACGCCAAATGAAAAATACGCCGCAGCACAGCGTGAAATAAACAATATAAGTTGCCATGTAGGCCTGCGCTGCGCCCAGTGCGCCGTGCGCCGGGATCAGCCAGTGAGAAAATGCCGTCAGCAACGTAAACTGGCTCAATTCGGCCAGAATATAAAAACGCAGCGACGCCCTGGCAATCACTAAATAACCAAAAACGTAAGCGCCTACTTTCAGTACATCACCCAGCAACTGCCACGCAAACAGGTCACGCATGGCGGTAAATTTCGCCGAAAACAGCAGCCAGATAGCAAAGTCGCGCAGCAGCCAGACCGTCAGACTGGCAGCCGCCACTGCCGGCAATACAAACTTCAGCGAACGACCAATCTCACGGGAAACATCCTGCTTCGCGGTCAGCCGCGACAGCGTTGGCAGCAAATAGACGCTAAACGAGGCGGTGATAAATTGTAGGTAAGCGTCGGAAATACTGCTCACGCCCTGCCAAATCCCCACCTCCTCCCAACTGTAGTGTGCTGCCATCAGATTTCGCATCATCACGTAAGCCACCGGCATGGTGACAGAGGTGATAAGCGCCATCAGAGTGAACTTGCCAAGCTGGCTCGCCAGCGTCGCATCCCAGCGCGGTTTCAGGTATTCCCATGGGATAATCCCACGCCGGGAAAGCATCACCGCAGCGGGAATAACAATCAGCGCCGGAACCAGCGCCAGTCCGAGCAGCGCACCTTCGTAGCCGCCCAGCCGATAGCAGGCGTAATAGGCCACCACGCCGATCAGGCTACCCGCAATCAGCGACAGCGCATTCCCAGCCGCATCGCGGAAACCTTTCATCAGCGCCAGCAGCAGGTTCGCCCATGCGATCCCCATCTGAACCAGCGCGACCAGGCGCACCAGCCCTTGGTAATCAGTATGACCAAACAGCCCCTGACTTATCGGGGCTGCCGCCAGCAGAAAAATCACCGCCAGCAGCGTTGAGAATCCCAGCACCATCGCCGAGGACGTTCCCACCACCTGACGCAAGTGCGTCGGGTCGTCGTGATGCTGAGCAACCAGTTTGGTCACGCCGTTAAAGATACCGGCCCCAGCCAGCACGCCAAGTACCGTCACCAGCTGGCGGAAGTTACCCGCCTGACCAACGCCCGAAGGGCCAAACGAGACCGCCAGCAGCTTAACCACCAGCAGCCCAACGCCAATTTTTACCAGCGTAGACGCGGCGGTCCACACTGAAGCTTTAGCCAGTGACATATCAGGCGAAGTAGCTCAGCAGCGTATTGATAACCGTACGTTGATCAACCGGCGACAGATTGTAGAATAGCGGCAATCGAAGTAAACGCTCACTTTCTTTCGTGGTGTGACGATCTTCGCCGCGGAACTCGCCAAACTTCTCGCCCGCCGGGCAAGAGTGCAGCGGGATATAGTGGAACACCGCCAGAATTTCGGCTTCTTTCAGCCAGCTAATCAGCGCGCTACGGTCTTCAACATCGCGCAGCTTAATGTAAAACATGTGCGCGTTGTGCCCGCAGCCTTCCGGGATCACCGGCAGGTCGATGCGGCCAGCATTGGCCAGCGGCAAGAAGGCATCGTAGTAGCTCTGCCACAGCGACAAGCGCTGCTTATTGATACGTTCGGCCGCTTCCAGCTGCGCCCACAGATAAGCCGCCTGCAGATCGGACATCAGGTAGCTGGAGCCAATATCACGCCAGGTGTATTTATCCACCAGTCCACGGAAGAACTGACTGCGGTTGGTGCCTTTCTCGCGGATTATTTCCGCCCGCTCAACCAGCGCACGGTCGTTAATTAGCGTCGCGCCGCCTTCACCGCCAGCGGTGTAGTTTTTGGTTTCGTGGAAGCTAAAGCAGCCGATATGGCCAATCGAGCCCAGCGCGCGGCCTTTATAGGTCGACATCACGCCCTGCGCGGCGTCTTCCACCACGAACAGGTTATATTTCTTCGCCAGCGCCATGATGGTATCCATCTCACAGGCTACGCCCGCGTAATGAACCGGCACAATCGCGCGGGTTTTATCGGTGATGGCCGCTTCAATCTGCGTCTCATCGATATTCATCGTCTCTTTGTGGACATCGACAAACACAATCTTCGCTCCGCGCAGCACAAAGGCGTTGGCGGTCGAGACGAAGGTATAGCTCGGCATAATCACTTCGTCACCCGGCTGGATATCCAACAGAATAGCAGCCATCTCCAAAGATGCAGTGCAGGACGGCGTCAGCAGGACTTTGGCGCTGCCGAAACGTTGTTCCATCCATTGTTGGCAGCGACGGGTAAAACCACCATCGCCGCACAGTTTGCCGCTGCCCATCGCGGATTGCATGTAATCGAGTTCAGTACCCACGACCGGTGGGGCGTTAAATGGGATCATGATGTCACCTGTATAGCCAGTAAGCGGTGCTGACAACGTTAGCCCCGCTGTGAATATAGCGTTGAAGTGCTGCGGTATTGCCGGCTTGCGTCGCCACCCGTAGCGTCGAAAGGCCGCGGGTATGCGCCCAGCGCACCGCCGCCTGCATCAGTTCTGCACCCGCGCCGCGCCCGGCCAGCATGCCAATACGCGCTTCGTGGGCGTTCAATTCTCGTAGGGAAACAAAGGCGCGAATAGCCTGGCTATCATCGCGAAAAATCAGGCACTGGTTATCGAAAGTGCCTTTGACTGCATTCTCAATCCACTGCGCATAGAAACGGCCGCTGGCATCAGGGGCATACCACGGCGCACGAAAGCGGCTTAAGGCAAATGCCTGGGCCGCCAGATAGCGCAGCGCCGGGATATCCGACTCTTGCGCCACCAGCGCCTGTGAACTGGCGACTGGTGTCACCGGCAACGCTAAATCTACTTCACCTTCAACCAGCTGAAAACCCAACTGCTGAAGGGCATCAAGTTCAGCCATCTGATGGGCCGCAATTTTAACCTGCACCCGCGACCAGCCTGCCAACCGTTCGGTGGTCAGCTGCGGGGCGTCATCGGTAAGGCGGGCAATCGCGCTATTGACGTTGAAAAACTGATTTTCCCACGTCAGGGGCTCAATATTGGCGTGGACTGGCACGAAGAAGCTCCAGCAGGTATTGGCCATAGCCCGTTTTCGACAGCCGCGCCGCGGCGCATTTCACGCCATCGTCGTCGAGCCAACCGTTGCGCCAGGCAATTTCTTCCAGGCAGGCAATTTTAAAGCCCTGTCGTTTTTCCACCGTCTGCACAAACATACTCGCCTCAATCAGGCTGTCGTGCGTACCGGTATCCAGCCAGGCAAAACCGCGCCCGAGCAATTCAACGGTCAGCTTGCCATCGTCGAGATACATCTGGTTGAGGGCAGTAATCTCCAGCTCACCGCGCTCCGACGGTTTCACGCGCTTAGCGTACTCCACAACATCGCCGTCGTAGAAATACAGCCCGGTCACCGCCCAGTTAGACTTAGGTTGTTTTGGCTTCTCTTCCAGCGACAGCGCGTGGAAGTTATCGTCAAATTCCACCACGCCGAAGCGTTCCGGGTCCATCACCTGGTAGCCGAACACCGTGGCCCCGTCAGTGCGTGATGCAACATGACGCAGTTTTGCGCTAAAAGACTGGCCGAAGAAGATGTTATCGCCCAGTACCAGACAGGACGGTTCGCCGTTAAGGAACGTTTCACCGATGATAAACGCCTGTGCCAGGCCATCAGGGCTTGGCTGTTCGGCATACTGCAACGAGATACCAAACTCACTGCCGTCGCCCAGCAGACGCTGGAAGCTGCTTTTATCTTCCGGGGTAGTGATAATCAAAATGTCACGAATACCCGCCAGCATCAGTACCGACAGCGGGTAGTAAATCATCGGTTTGTCATAAATCGGCAGCAGCTGTTTCGACACACCGCGGGTGATCGGATGCAGGCGTGAGCCCGATCCGCCAGCCAGAATAATACCTTTCATCGTTTTTCCTCCTCCGGGAGTTAGCCCTTCAGGCCTAGGCGTTCGCCCTGATAGCTGCCATCCTGTACCTGCTGCCACCAGCTTTCATTGGCAAGGTACCACTGCACCGTTTTGCGCATTCCGCTTTCAAAGGTCTCTTCCGGCGTCCAGCCCAGCTCGCGGGCAATTTTTGCCGCATCGATGGCGTAACGCAGATCGTGACCGGGACGGTCGGCGACAAAAGTGATCAAATCATGATAGCGCGCAATGCCCTGCGGCTTCTGCGGCACCAGTTCTTCCAGCAGAGAACAAATTGTTTCGACGACGTCGAGATTTTTACGCTCGTTGTGGCCACCGATATTGTAGGTCTCGCCAATTGCCCCTTGTGTTGCCACCAGGTAGAGCGCCCTCGCATGATCGTCGACGTACAGCCAGTCGCGGATCTGCTGCCCGTTGCCGTACACCGGCAGCGGTTTACCCGCCAGCGCATTGAGAATGGTCAGCGGGATCAGTTTTTCCGGAAAGTGATAGGGGCCGTAGTTATTCGAACAGTTGGTAATCAGCGTCGGCAGCCCGTAGGTACGCAGCCAGGCGCGAACCAGATGATCGCTGCTGGCTTTCGATGCGGAGTAAGGGCTACTTGGGGCATACGGTGTAGTTTCGGTAAAGAAATCATCCACTGAATGCAGATCGCCATACACTTCATCAGTGGAAATATGATGGAAGCGAAACGCCGCTTTAGCCCCCTCTTCAAGCGCAGACCAGTAGGCGCGAGCGGCCTCCAGCAGCGTGTAGGTGCCAACAATATTGGTTTCAATAAATGCCGCCGGGCCGTCGATCGAACGGTCGACGTGGCTTTCTGCCGCCAGGTGCATCACTACATCCGGACGATACTGCGCAAAGACGCGATTTAACTCGCTGCGATCGCAGATATCGACCTGTTCAAAGGCAAAGCGCTCATCATGCGCCACTGGTGCCAGCGAAGTCAGGTTGCCAGCATAGGTGAGTTTGTCGACCACCACTACGCTGTCCGGCGTGTGGTTGATAATATGGCGCACTACCGCCGAACCGATAAAGCCCGCGCCGCCGGTTACCAGAATACGTTTCAACGCCAGACTCCTTTAGTATCTACCACATATTGTTGAGCGACAGTCTCGCCGCGAATAGCTTTGAACTGGGTATGATCTACCAGCATGACAATCACATCGGCGCTAGCCAGCGCGGTTTCTACCGAAACCAGCGAGCACAGCCCGTCGAGCTTTTTCGGCAACTGATGAATATTCGGTTCCACCACCAGCGTTTCACCACTGTGCCACTGGGCAATCAGTTCAGCGATTTCCATGGCCGGGCTTTCACGCAGGTCGTCAATATTCGGTTTAAACGCCAGGCCAAAGCAGGCAATTTTCAGTTCGCTGGCGCGCTTGTTGCTGGCCGCCAGACAGTCGGCAACGTGGGCCTTCACTTTGTCGATAACCCAGAATGGTTTATGGTCGTTCACTTCCCGCGCGGTGCGAATAAGACGCGCCTGCTCCGGGTTTTGCGCCACGATAAACCATGGGTCGACGGCGATACAGTGGCCACCAACGCCCGGGCCTGGCTGGAGGATATTAACCCGCGGGTGACGGTTCGCCAGACGAATCAGTTCCCAGACATTAATCCCCTGATCGGCACAGATGAGCGATAGCTCATTGGCAAAGGCGATGTTCACGTCACGGAAACTGTTTTCGGTCAGCTTACACATTTCGGCGGTACGCGCGTTAGTCACCACGCATTCACCTTCCAGGAAGATTTTGTACAGTTCGCTGGCGCGCGCGGAGCACACCGGCGTCATACCACCAATCACCCGGTCGTTCTTAATCAATTCAACCATCACCTGCCCCGGCAGCACGCGCTCCGGGCAGTAGGCGATGTTGATGTCTGCCTGCTCACCCACCTGCTGTGGGAAAGTCAGGTCCGGGCGCATCTGTGCAAGCCAGCCGGCCATCTGCTCGGTTGCGCCAACGGGAGACGTAGACTCGAGGATCACCAGAGTCCCTTTTTTTAGCACCGGCGCGATGGAACGCGCTGCCGCTTCCACGTAAACCATATCGGGCTCATGGTCGCCTTTAAATGGCGTTGGCACGGCAATCAGGTAAGCGTCGGCCGCTTCTGGCGTGGTGGTTGCACGCAGGTATCCGGCGGCAACCGCCGTTTTCACAACCCTGTCGAGATCGGGCTCAACAATATGAATTTCACCGCGGTTAATGGTATCCACCGCGTGTTGATTAATATCGACACCCACCACCTTCTTTTGCCGTGAGGCAAAAGCAGCTGCAGTAGGAAGGCCGATATAGCCTAGACCGATCACCGAGAGGGTTGAGAAACTCATAACGTTACCTGATTATTTTTTAATGCTAATAAAATACGTTCGCATGCCCGGCCATCCCCATAAGGGTTATGCGCCCGGCTCATCCTTTGATATTCATCTTCATCGCGCAGCAGACGCGTAACTTCATCCACAATGCGTTGGCTGTCCGTCCCGACCAGGCGAACCGTACCCGCATCGATAGCTTCCGGGCGCTCCGTGGTTTCGCGCATCACCAGCACCGGTTTACCCAGCGAAGGGGCCTCTTCCTGAATACCGCCAGAGTCGGTCAGGATAAGCCAGGCATGGTTCATCAACCAGACGAATGGCAGGTAGTCCTGAGGGTCGATAAGTATCACGTTATCGATATGACCCAGAATACGGTTAACAGGCTCGCTAACGTTTGGATTCAGGTGCACCGGATAGACAATCTGCACATCCGGGTTGGTCGCGGCGATTTCCGCCAACGCGTGACAAATTTTTTCGAAGCCCTGGCCGAAACTCTCACGACGGTGCCCCGTCACCAGGATCATCTTTTTACCGTTGCTCAGGAACGGATAGCGCGCGGACAAATCAGCGCGTAGCGCTTCGTCGTTCATCACCCGGTCACGTACCCAGAACAGGGCGTCAATCACCGTGTTACCGGTGACGAAAATACGCTTATCCGACAAATTTTCCCGCAGCAGATTCTGCCGCGAGTTTTCCGTCGGCGCGAAATGGTACATAGCCAAATGGCCGGTCAGCGTGCGGTTAGCTTCTTCCGGCCACGGCGAGTAGAGATCGCCGGTACGCAGACCCGCTTCAACATGCCCAACAGGAATACGCTGATAAAATGCCGCCAGACTTGCTGCGGTCGTGGTCGTCGTGTCGCCATGCACCAACACAACGTCCGGTTTGAAAGATTCCAGAACGGGTTTTAACCCCTGCAAAATCCGGCAGGTTATTTCTGTGAGACCCTGTCCTGGACTCATGATATTGAGATCATAATCCGGAACGATGGAGAAGAGGTTTAGCACCTGATCAAGCATTTCCCTATGCTGCGCGGTGACGCATACTTTCGCCTCAAAATGAGGATCCTTTGCTAGCGCATGAACCAGAGGAGCCATTTTGATGGCCTCTGGTCGTGTGCCAAATACAGTCAGTACTTTCACATCGATTCTCTTCTTTAGATGAAACAGGCCCATCGCCCTTCATCAAATGATGGGTATTTACTACTGCGTGCGACGACGCGCCAGTGCCACCCCAGCACCCACCAATGCGCCGACAATTCCCCACATAACCATCAGGAATACGCGGCGTGGACTCGTGCGTTTTACCGGTTCCTCTGGTGTCCGCAAATACCGATATGTCTGAAAACTTGCTGCCAGCGTCGGGCCAACATTAAGAGTCGTCAGCATCGCTCGCCCCTGATCGTAATCAAGGTCGAACGCCGGTCCCACGGCCTGCAGGTTTTCCAGACGGGCCTGCAGCATAGGACGACCCAACAATGAGAGTTCAGAGTCAGGTAACTCATCGGCCGGAATATCCGTGACGCTACGATTAATGTTGTGCTGCTGTGCAATCTTCAGCGCCGCTTCAATGCTGTGCATACGGCGGTTGAATATCGCCTGAGCGACTTCTTCCTGACGCTTCACCTGCGCTTTAATCTGAATCGTGCGTGCGGCCCACGCACCTTTCAGCTCATCATTCAGATGCCCGGCAGCGCGCTGGCTGGCAAACGCCACGTACTGGCGCAACAGGTTATTGGCGTCCTGCGCGGTTTCCGCGTTTAGCTTCACGCTGTCGCTCACGCTCTTTTGCGCATCGCCAGGAATAAATTGAATATCGTTAATCAGGTCATCCAGCTGCGCTGCATCGGCGCGGGAATTACCCACCATTCGCTGTTTGTAGTAGTCCGTCTGCGACCAGAAATCACGACGGGTATCCCAGGAGGCGAGCTGCATAACGAACTCTTTGTACACCTCGTCCATCACCGAGGGTGGTATGGCAGTGGTGGGATTGACCTTCACATCGAGGTTGCGCAGGAACTGCTGCTGCGAATAGTAACCACCGAGCATATTCACGGTAGGCCGGTCAGT
The DNA here is from genome assembly GCF_040149365.1 of Kluyvera huaxiensis. NCBI lineage: Bacteria > Pseudomonadati > Pseudomonadota > Gammaproteobacteria > Enterobacterales > Enterobacteriaceae > Kluyvera > Kluyvera huaxiensis. Next base: position 22,436 of record NZ_JBEFLV010000021.1, on the reverse strand, counting down.
GATAGCCGTCGTGCTCCACTCTTGCCGGGCAAAAAAAGTATAAATCAGCACCACGGCGGCAAACAGCACCGCAAAGCCGATAATCCAGTGTTTCCCCGACCACAACGCGCGAAACAGGCCACGAATATCCAGTTCATTCTCAGCACTCGCCAACTGTGCTTCCGGTAATGGTTGTGTCATTACTACCCCAGTTTTACTTGGTTAATTTTGGATGGTTTTCACTGTTTCGACGCATTCTACGCTTCATACGCTTAATGAAACGCGCCACTTTCCAGGCCCGCTTGATGCAGTAGCCGTAGAGGCCAAAGGCCACGAAGAACAGTAGCAGCATGACCCACTCAGGCACAACGCGAGTGTACTCGGCCAGGACTCCGATTCCGGCCAGCAACGCTGCGGCAAGGGTAATCAGGACCAGCGCCTGGCGAGAAGTAAAGCCTGCGCGCATGATCAGATGATGAATGTGTTGACGGTCTGCTGAGAACGGGCTCATGCCCTTACGCAGACGGCGATACATGATAGCCACCATATCCATCAATGGAATGGCGACAATCCACAGCGCCGTGACCGGGCTGATAGGATGATGTGTCCCCTGGGTGGTTTCCAGCAGGATCCAGATAACCGTAAAGCCAATCAGCGTGCTGCCCGCATCGCCCATGAAGACTTTATAGCGACGGCCCAGCACGCCAAGATTCAACATAATATACGGCAGAATGGCGGCAATCATCGCGAAGCACCATATAGCAAGACTGACCTGCCCATCAAACCACAGGATCAGGCCAATTGCGCCAAAGCTCACACTCGACAGACCGCCGAGCAGGCCATCAATGCCATCGACCATATTGAAGGCGTTAATCATCGCCCAGACAGCGAACAGAGTGAGGAAGAAGCCAAACGGCCCAAGCACCAGTTCCCACGAGCCGAAGATATAACCCAAGCTACGCAGATATAAATTACCTGCCGTCATCATCACGATACCAATCAGCGCCTGAATGGTTGCACGGATTTTCACGCTAACGTCATAGCGGTCATCAAGAGCCCCAACGAGCACCAGGGCACCTGCACAGGCAAGGTAAAGGGAAGCGTGAGGAATGTAGTAATCTGCGATCGCAAAAGTGAAGCAGATCCCGGCATAGACCGAGATGCCACCCACTAGCGGAATAAGCCCCTGGTGACGTTTACGGTAATTAGGTCTATCCACCAAACCGATCCTTTTAGCTGCCTTACGGGCGAAAAAAAGGAATACGGTGGTGAACAAAAAAATACTGATCAAGTCAGTACCGACGGTCAGTAAACTCACAATTTATACTCGCTGCGAATATTAATAGCGAAAGTATACCCACGATAGCAGCTCATCAGAAGAGGAAGCCTGATGAATATTGGGGAAACTCGCCTGATTTATAACCGATTTTACAAACTAACTATTATTGTAGCCGTAAACCGTAATTGTCCGTGAAAAAAAAGTTGAGCCCTATCACCTAAACTCCTAAAAACAAAAACGCCACACAAAAGTGTGGCGTTCGTCGGCAAAAACCGGATTTTACGAACGTTTCATCATGTCGAAGAAATCATCGTTAGTCTTGGTCATTGCCAGCTTATTGATGAGGAATTCCATCGCATCGATTTCACCCATTGGATGGATGATTTTGCGCAGGATCCACATTTTCTGCAGCTCTTCCTGAGTGGTGAGCAGCTCTTCTTTACGGGTACCGGAACGGTTGTAATCGATAGCCGGGAAGACGCGTTTTTCAGCAATCTTACGAGAGAGGTGCAGTTCCATGTTGCCGGTACCTTTAAACTCTTCATAGATAACTTCATCCATTTTAGAGCCGGTATCAACCAACGCGGTGGCGATAATCGTCAGGCTGCCGCCCTCTTCCACGTTACGTGCTGCACCGAAGAAACGCTTCGGACGATGCAGGGCGTTAGCGTCGACACCACCGGTCAGTACTTTACCGGAAGCCGGTACCACGGTGTTGTAGGCGCGAGCCAGACGAGTGATGGAGTCGAGCAGAATGATAACGTCTTTCTTGTGTTCAACCAGACGTTTCGCTTTCTCGATAACCATTTCAGCGACCTGAACGTGGCGGGATGCAGGTTCGTCAAAGGTGGAAGCGATAACTTCACCTTTTACCAGACGCTGCATCTCGGTCACTTCTTCCGGACGTTCGTCAATCAGCAGAACCATCAGTACGCAGTCTGGGTGGTTATACGCAATGCTCTGCGCGATGTTCTGCAGCAGCATGGTTTTACCGGCTTTCGGCGGTGCCACAATCAGACCACGCTGACCGCGACCAATCGGCGATGCCAGATCCAGGACGCGAGCAGTTAAATCTTCGGTAGAACCATTACCACGTTCCATACGCAGACGAGAGTTTGCGTGCAGCGGGGTTAAGTTCTCAAACAGGATCTTGTTGCGCGAGTTTTCCGGCTTGTCGTAGTTAACTTCGTTAACTTTCAACAGCGCAAAGTAACGCTCACCCTCTTTCGGCGGACGGATCTTACCCGAAATGGTGTCACCAGTGCGGAGATTGAAACGGCGGATTTGGCTAGGGGAAACGTAGATATCATCGGGACCGGCGAGGTAGGAGCTGTCTCCAGAGCGGAGGAAACCAAATCCATCCTGCAATATCTCCAGTACACCGTCACCAAAGATATCTTCGCCACTCTTTGCGTGCTGCTTCAGGATGGCAAAAATGATGTCCTGCTTGCGCATACGAGCCTGGTTTTCCAGACCCATATTTTCGCCGAGAGTAATCAGCTCAGAAACCGGCGTATTCTTTAATTCGGTAAGATTCATAATGGTGTGAGTTCTTAAACTTGGGGGAAATCTCGAACTTAATGTTGTGAATGGTATGGCAGGGTCATCCATGCCTGTTTACGGCCATCACTCATGTCTGTTCGCTGTCTGGTCACAGGAGAGTACGCAGAACTGAAACGACAAGACGGAAAGAGTGACAAACCTGGAATTTTTTCACCTCTGACGTCATACATCGCAACGAGAGGTTTGGATAAAACAAGATTCAAACAAGGTATGTTTAAAACGAAGTCAAAAATAACTTAGCACGACTGAAGCCGGGCGTCCAGAGTTCTGCTTAATTTAAGAACACCGGACGCCCAAACCGAATTTCTTACGCCAGGTTAGCGTCGAGGAACTCTTTCAGTTGGCCTTTAGACAGCGCGCCAACTTTGGTTGCTGCAACTTCGCCGTTTTTGAACAGCAGCAGCGTAGGGATACCGCGGATGCCATACTTAGGGGCTGTGCCCGGGTTCTGATCGATGTTCAGTTTAGCAACGGTCAGTTTACCCTGATACTCCTCGGCGATTTCATCCAGAATCGGGGCGATCATTTTGCACGGACCACACCACTCTGCCCAGAAATCGACGAGTGTCAGCCCGTCAGCTTTGAGTACGTCCGTGTCAAAACTGTCGTCAGTCAGGTGAATAATTTTATCGCTCATATTTAACTCCACAGGAATAAGCCTGGTGTGTTGGTGTATACACAAAATCATTCAAGTTGCATCAAGGCGGCAAGTGAGCGAATCCCGATGAACTTACTCAAGTAAGTGATTCGGGTGAACAAACGCAGCCAGCGCGGAAGCAGCTTGAAGAATGACGTGTATAGCATTAACCAACAAGGTGTTGATGTTAACTTCGCCAACAAAGGTTGACGTTATTTCACCGGATACGCTTTCTTAATGCAATAGTAAGCTGATATTCTACCACACTATGAGCAAAACACATTTAACAGAACAGAAGTTTTCCGACTTCGCCCTGCACCCTAAAGTGGTTGAAGCCCTTGAAACCAAAGGGTTTTATAATTGCACGCCCATTCAGGCGCTGGCTTTGCCGCTAACGCTTGCTGGACGTGATGTGGCTGGACAGGCGCAAACCGGTACCGGGAAAACGATGGCGTTTCTGACGTCCACGTTTCATTATCTCCTTTCTCACCCAGCGAGTGCAGACCGCCAGGTGAATCAACCGCGCGCCTTAATTATGGCGCCAACACGTGAGCTGGCAGTGCAGATTCACGCCGACGCAGAGCCTCTGGCTCAGGCGACTGGCCTGAAACTGGGTCTGGCTTATGGCGGTGACGGCTATGACAAACAGCTGAAAGTGCTGGAAAGCGGCGTCGACATTCTGATCGGCACCACAGGTCGTCTTATTGATTATGCAAAACAGAACCACATCAACCTGGGCGCGATTCAGGTGGTGGTGCTGGACGAAGCCGATCGCATGTACGATCTGGGCTTTATTAAAGATATCCGTTGGCTGTTCCGTCGCATGCCGCCGACCAACCAGCGTCTGAATATGCTGTTCTCCGCAACGCTGTCCTACCGCGTCCGCGAACTGGCGTTCGAACAAATGAACAACGCCGAGTATGTGGAAGTCGAGCCAGAGCAGAAAACGGGCCACCGTATTAAAGAAGAGCTGTTCTACCCTTCCAACGAAGAGAAGATGCGTTTGCTGCAAACGCTGCTGGAAGAAGAGTGGCCGGACCGCGCGATTATCTTCGCCAACACCAAACATCGCTGTGAAGATATCTGGGGTCATCTGGCCGCAGACGGTCATCGCGTAGGTCTGCTGACCGGCGACGTCGCGCAGAAAAAACGCCTGCGTATTCTGGAAGATTTCACCAGCGGTGATATCGACATTCTGGTTGCCACCGATGTTGCGGCACGCGGCCTGCATATCCCAGCCGTTACCCACGTCTTTAACTACGATCTGCCGGATGACTGTGAAGACTACGTTCACCGTATCGGCCGTACCGGTCGTGCTGGCGCCAGCGGACACTCCATCAGCCTTGCTTGTGAAGAGTACGCGCTGAATCTGCCAGCGATTGAAACCTACACCGGTCACTCTATTCCGGTCAGTAAGTACAATCCGGATGCGCTGTTAACTGAACTGCCGAAACCATTACGTCTGACGCGTGTTCGTCAGGGCAATGGTCCACGCCGTTCTGGTGCGCCACGTAATCGCCGTCGTTCAGGTTAAAAAAGTTATGCTCACTTCCACCTCGCTCTACGCAGCTATCGATCTCGGTTCCAATAGTTTTCATATGCTGCTTGTTCGCGAGGTGGCGGGAAGTATCCAGACGCTTACGCGCATTAAGCGTAAAGTGCGTCTGGCAGGCGGACTCAACCGTGACAACATGCTGTCAACGGAAGCCATGGAACGTGGATGGCAGTGCCTGCGCCTGTTCGCCGAACGTTTACAAGATATTCCCCCGACCCAAATTCGCATCGTTGCGACCGCAACACTTCGTCTTGCCGTTAATGCCGATGTGTTTATCGCCAAAGCCCAGGAAATTCTCGGCTGCCCGGTGCAGGTTATCCGTGGCGAAGAAGAAGCGCGCCTGATTTATCAGGGCGTCGCGCACACCACCGGCGGCGACGATCGCCGTTTAGTGGTTGATATCGGCGGTGCTAGCACCGAATTAGTGACCGGTACCGGCGCACAAACGACTTCACTGTTCAGCCTGTCGATGGGCTGCGTCACCTGGCTTGAACGCTACTTTACCGACCGTAACCTGGCTCAGGAACATTTCGACGAAGCCGAACGGGCTGCGCGTGAAGTGCTCAAACCGGTTGCCGATGAACTGCGTCAGCACGGCTGGAAAGTCTGTGTCGGCGCGTCCGGAACTGTTCAGGCGTTACAAGAAATCATGATGGCGCAGGGGATGGATGAACGTATTACCCTTGCCAAACTTCAGCAGCTAAAACAGCGCGCTATCCAATGTGGGCGTCTGGAAGAGCTGGAAATTGAAGGGCTGACGCTGGAACGCGCGCTGGTCTTCCCAAGCGGTCTGGCGATCCTTATCGCTATCTTCACCGAATTGAATATCCAGTGTATGACGCTGGCCGGCGGCGCGCTGCGCGAAGGTCTGGTCTACGGCATGCTGCATCTGGCAGTGGACGAAGATATTCGTAGCCGCACGCTGCGCAATATTCAGCGTCGCTTTATGGTCGATACTGAACAAGCCAATCGCGTCGAGCAGTTGGCGGCAAGTTTTGTCGATCAGGTCGGAAATAGCTGGGATCTGGAGCCATTAAGCCGCGAACTGCTGCTTAGCGCCTGCGCTTTGCATGAAATCGGCCTGAGCGTTGATTTTAAACAAGCACCGCAGCACGCCGCCTATCTGGTGCGCAATCTCGATCTGCCAGGCTTTACGCCCGCGCAAAAGAAACTGCTCGCGACCTTATTGCTCAATCAGACTAACCCTGTCGACCTTTCGTCGCTTCACCAGCAAAATGCGGTACCTCCGCGCGCAGCCGAGCACCTCTGCCGCCTGCTACGCCTGGCTATCATCTTCGCCAGCCGTCGCCGGGACGATCTGGTGCCCAACATGACGGTACAGGTCAACGAGGAAAGCCTGATGCTCACGCTGCCGGAAGGGTGGCTGGAGCAGCATCCGCTGGGTAAAGAGACTATCGATCAAGAAAGCCAGTGGCAAAGCTATGTCCACTGGCATTTAGAAGTACGCTAACCATTCACCATTGCCGGATAGCCTTGCGCTTATCCGGCCTACGATTTTGCTTTCTTCGCCGCCATCATCGCCTTCAGGTTCGCCAGATGGCTCTGCCCTTTCTGCATCCGTTCTTCAGCTGTAATCACTTTGCGCTCTTGCTCCCACTCAACGTCATCCTGCGGTAGCTCCAGCAGGAATCGGCTCGGCTCCGGGCGCACCAGTTCTCCATACTGACGGCGTTCTTTACACAGCGTGAAGATGAGCTCCTTCTGCGCACGGGTGATCCCTACATAGGCCAGGCGTCGTTCTTCATCGACATTATCCTCATCGATGCTGCTCTGGTGCGGCAGTAGCCCCTCTTCCATCCCTACGAGGAAGACGTACGGGAACTCCAGCCCTTTCGAGGCATGGAGAGTCATGAGCTGCACCTGATCAAGGTCTTCCTCGCTTTCACCGCGTTCCATCATGTCGCGCAGCGTAAATCGCGTAACAACCTGCGTGAGCGTCATCGGCTCTTCTAGCTCGCTGCCTTCGAGCATTTCCGTCATCCAGCCGAATAGGGTGTTGACGTTTTTCATCCGCATTTCGGCCGCTTTCGGGCTTGGCGAGGTTTCAAACAACCAGGATTCGTAGTCGATACCGTGGATAAGATCGCGCACTGCAGCAATCGGCTCGCGCTCGGCCAGACGCTGGATTTCACCCAACCACTGGGTAAAGCGGGTTAACGACTCGTAGCCGCGTCCAGTCAGCGTCTGATTCAGCCCCATATCAAAACTGGCGGTAAACAGACTCTTGTTGCGGGTCGTGGCCCACTCGCCGAGCTTCTGCAGCGTCGCCGAGCCAATCTCACGTTTTGGGGTGTTGACGATGCGCAGGAAGGCGCTGTCATCATCCGGGTTGCTCAACACGCGCAGATACGCCAGCAGGTCTTTAATCTCTGGACGCGAGAAGAACGAGGTACCGCCGGAAATTTTGTACGGGATGCGGTTTTGCATCAGGAATTTTTCGAACACCCGCGACTGGTGGTTGCCACGATAGAGGATCGCGTAGTCCTTATACGCGGTCTTATTGACGAAGTGGTGGGCGATAAGCTCGCCGGTCACGCGCTCCGCTTCGTGCTCTTCATTGTTGGCGCTCAAAACTTTGAGCTCTTTACCGTAGCCCAGCTCGGAGAACAGACGCTTTTCAAATACATGCGGGTTATTGGCGATCAGAATGTTCGCGGCCTTCAGGATACGGCCGGAAGAACGATAGTTCTGTTCCAGCTTAATCACCTGCAGCGCCGGGAAATCTTTGCTCAGTAATACCAGGTTTTGCGGACGCGCACCGCGCCACGAGTAGATTGACTGGTCATCGTCGCCCACGACGGTAAAGCGGGCTCGTCGCCCCACCAGCAGTTTAACCAATTCGTACTGACTGGTGTTGGTGTCCTGATACTCATCCACCAGCAGGTAGCGGATTTTATTCTGCCAACGCTCGCGCACCTCTTCATTACGCTGCAACAACAGCGTCGGCAGCAAAATCAGGTCGTCGAAGTCCAGCACATTACAGGCCTTCATGTGCGCGTCGTACAAGCCGTAGCAGTGGGCAAAGATCCTGTCGCGCTCGCCTTTCGCGCTGGCGGCCGCCTGCGACGGAGTCATCAGATCGTTTTTCCAGTTAGAGATCGTCGAGATCAGCTGCTGGAAGAGTACCTTATCGTCCTCGATAAGCCCTTCGGTCAGATCCTTCAGCAGTGCGGTTTGATCGGTATCGTCAAACAGGGAGAAGTTCGACTTCATCCCCAGCGCCGCATATTCACGCTTGATGATATCCAGCCCCAGAGTGTGGAAGGTCGAGATCATCAGCCCGCGCGCCTCTTTGCGCCCCAACGTCTGCGCCACACGCTCTTTCATCTCGCGCGCGGCCTTGTTGGTAAACGTTACCGCTGCAATATGTCGAGCCTGATAGCCACACTGGTGGATCAGGTGGGCGATTTTATTGGTAATAACGCGGGTCTTACCGGATCCAGCACCCGCCAGCACCAGGCAGGGTCCGGTGACGAATTCGACGGCTTGTTGTTGTCCGGGGTTCAAACGCATGACGTATTGCTCAATCTATAAACACGGGGGTGTGGATTGTAGCAGAAAGTCAGGCTGAGATTTACCCGGCAAATGGTAAAGTGTTGGGCAGTAATCCTGTGAAGAGAATGAGCCCATGGTGAAGAGCGCAGCAGCCCTGCATATTCTGGTAAAAGAAGAGAAACTGGCCCTTGAGATCCTCAGCAAACTGGAGCGCGGGATCGGTTTTGATCATCTGGCCAAACGCTATTCGCGCTGCCCTTCCGGCCGCAACGGTGGCGATCTGGGTGAATTCAAACAGGGCGTGATGGTCGGGCCGTTTGATGCCGCCGTGTTTAGCTGTCCGCTGCTAAAACCCTATGGGCCGGTGAAAACCAAATATGGCTACCACATCATCAAAGTGCTGTATCGCCGATAAGCCGTGCTAAAATCGCCAGCCTGATATCTCCCCATTTAAAGGCACAATCATGGCTAAAACAGCTGCAGCACTGCATATCCTTGTAAAAGAAGAACAACTGGCTCTGGATCTTCTGGAGCAGATTAAAAACGGCGCCGACTTTGAAAAGCTGGCGAAGAAGCACTCTACCTGCCCATCAGGTAAGAAAGGCGGTCACCTGGGTGAATTCCGTCAGGGCCAGATGGTACCGGCGTTCGATAAAGTGGTGTTCTCCTGCCCGGTGCTGGAGCCAACCGGCCCACTGCACACGCAGTTCGGTTATCACATCATTAAAGTGCTGTATCGGAACTAAATTGCAAAAGCCTTCCATCGGAAGGCTTTTTCATTATTGCACCCTCTCCCGTGGGAGAGAGTCAGGGTGAGGGCATCAGACCACTCTTAACCTGCAACAGCGATACGTTTCATATCGGTCATGTAGCCGCGCAGTTTTTTACCCACTTTCTCGATCTCGTGGCCGCGAACGGCTTCGTTCACGTCACGCAGCTGGGCGTTGTCCACCGCACCTTCGGCAATCGCTTTGCCCAGGTCGCCGGTCTGCAGCGTAGTCATGAACTCTTTCAGCAGCGGTACGCAAGCGTAAGAGAACAGGTAGTTACCATATTCCGCGGTATCAGAGATAACCACGTTCATTTCGTACAGGCGCTTACGGGCAATGGTGTTCGCAATCAGCGGCAGCTCGTGCAGTGATTCGTAGTAAGCAGACTCTTCGATGATGCCGGAATCCACCATGGTTTCGAATGCCAGCTCAACGCCCGCTTTCACCATCGCAATCATCAGTACGCCTTTATCGAAGTACTCCTGCTCGCCGATTTTACCGTCAAACTGAGCGGCAGTTTCAAACGCGGTTTTACCGGTCTCTTCACGCCAGGTCAGCAGTTTTTTATCATCATTGGCCCAGTCCGCCATCATGCCGGAGGAGAATTCGCCGGAGATGATGTCATCCATGTGTTTCTGGAACAGCGGCGCCATGATCTCTTTCAGCTGTTCGGACAGCGCGTAAGCACGCAGTTTCGCCGGGTTAGACAGACGGTCCATCATCAGGGTGATACCACCCTGCTTCAGCGCTTCAGTGATGGTTTCCCAGCCGAACTGAATCAGTTTCTCTGCGTATGCCGGGTCGGTACCTTCTTCCACCAGCTTGTCGAAGCACAGCAGAGAACCGGCCTGCAGCATACCGCACAGGATAGTCTGTTCACCCATCAGGTCAGATTTCACTTCCGCAACGAAGGAAGACTCCAGAACGCCCGCGCGGTGACCGCCGGTTGCCGCAGCCCAGGCTTTAGCAATCGCCATGCCTTCGCCTTTCGGATCGTTTTCCGGGTGAACCGCAATCAGGGTTGGCACACCGAAACCACGTTTGTACTCTTCACGCACTTCGGTACCCGGGCACTTCGGCGCCACCATCACTACGGTGATGTCTTTACGGATCTGCTCGCCCACTTCAACGATGTTAAAACCGTGAGAGTAGCCCAGCGCCGCGCCGTCTTTCATCAGCGGCTGTACGGAACGTACAACGTCAGAGTGCTGTTTGTCTGGCGTCAGGTTAACAACGAGGTCAGCCTGCGGGATCAGTTCTTCGTAAGTACCGACTTTAAAGCCGTTTTCGGTCGCTTTACGCCAGGAAGCACGTTTCTCAGCAATCGCTTCGTTACGCAGGGCGTAAGCGATATCCAGACCAGAGTCACGCATGTTCAAACCCTGGTTCAGACCCTGAGCGCCACAGCCGACGATGACCACTTTTTTACCCTGAAGGTAGCTTGCGCCATCGGCGAATTCGTCGCGGCCCATAAAGCGACATTTGCCCAGCTGTGCCAGCTGCTGGCGCAGGTTCAGTGTATTAAAGTAGTTAGCCATGATGATGTGCTCCGTGATGTTGTACTGTCTTATTGTTCGGTTCGCGTTTTGCGAGATTGAAACCACATTACAACAGGAAATTTATTGCGGAAATTGATATATTCACAACGTCACGTTGCAATTTGTGCAACGTAAAATCGTGGAGTGCGATCTGTGGATTTACGCGATCTAAAAACCTTCCTGCATCTGGCGGAAAGCCGCCATTTTGGCCGCAGCGCCCGGGCGATGCACGTCAGCCCCTCCACGCTTTCCCGGCAGATTCAGCGGCTGGAAGAGGACCTCGGCCAGCCGCTGTTTGTGCGCGATAACCGGACGGTTACGCTCACCGAAGCGGGCGAAGAACTGCGCGTTTTCGCTCAGCAGACGCTGCTGCAGTATCAGCAATTGCGTCATACCCTCGATCAGCAGGGGCCATCGCTGTCGGGTGAGCTACACATTTTCTGTTCCGTCACCGCCGCCTACAGCCATCTGCCGCCGATTCTCGATCGCTTTCGCGCCGAACACCCGTCGGTTGAGATCAAGCTCACTACCGGTGACGCCGCCGATGCGATGGATAAGGTCGTCACGGGCGAAGCCGACCTGGCGATTGCCGGTAAGCCAGAAACCCTGCCGGGCGCGGTGGCGTTCTCGATGCTGGAAAATCTGGCGGTAGTGCTGATTGCTCCGGCGTTACCCTGCCCGGTGCGTAATCAGGTTTCTATCGAAAACCCAGACTGGTCGACGGTACCGTTTATCATGGCCGATCAGGGCCCGGTGCGCCGCCGCATTGAGCTGTGGTTCCGCCGCCATAAAATCAGTAATCCTTCGATTTATGCGACCGTTGGCGGCCATGAAGCGATGGTTTCGATGGTCGCGCTGGGCTGTGGCGTGGCGCTGCTGCCGGAAGTGGTGCTGGAAAATAGCCCGGAGCCGGTGCGCAACCGCGTGATGATTCTGGACCGCAGCGATGAGAAAACGCCGTTTGAGCTCGGTGTGTGTGCACAAAAAAAGCGGCTGCATGAGCCGCTTGTTGAGGCGTTCTGGTCTATTTTGCCGAACCACTGATATATGTCGGATGGCGGCGCAAGCACCTTATCCGACCTACAAGCCCGGTGTTCCTGTAGGCCCGATAAGCGGAGCGCCATCAGGCGGGTTTTATCGGATGGCGGCGCAAGCGCCTTATCCGACCTACGATCCCGGTATTCCTGTAGGCCCGATAAGCGGAGCGCCATCGGGCGGGTTTTATCGGATGGCGGCGAAAGCACCTTATCCGACCTACGATCCCGGTGTTCCTGTAGGCCCGATAAGCGGAGCGCCATCGGGCGGGTTTTATCGGATGGCGGCGCAAGCGCCTTATCCGACCTACGATCCCGGTGTTCCTGTAGGCCCGATAAGCGTAGCGCCATCGGGCGGTTTTTTTCGTCGCTCTAGCCCGCCAGGAAGAACCTGAATGCCGGGTTATGGGTTTCGTTATGGCAATCGTAGCCCAGTTCATTGAGCCGGGTTTCGAAGTCCGGCTCGTTGTCGCCCAGTTCAAACGCCGCCAGCACGCGACCGTAGTCAGTACCGTGGCTACGATAGTGGAACAGCGAAATATTCCAGTGTGTGCCTAAGGTGTGCAGGAATTTGAGCAGCGCGCCCGGGGATTCCGGGAATTCGAAGCTGTACAAACGTTCCTGCAACGGCTGGGACGGGCGACCACCGACCATATAGCGCACGTGCAGCTTCGCCATCTCATCGTCGGACAGATCCACCACGCTATAGCCGCCTTCGTTGAGCAACTGAAGGATCTCTTTTCGCTCTTCCAGCCCACGACTCAAACGCACACCAACAAAGATGCAGGCATTTTTGTCATTGGCGTAGCGATAGTTAAACTCGGTCACCGAACGGCCACCCAGCAGTTGGCAGAATTTCAGGAAGCTACCCTTCTCTTCCGGAATTGTTACCGCCAGCAGCGCTTCCCGCTGTTCGCCCAGCTCGCAGCGTTCGGAAACGTAGCGCAGGCCGTGGAAGTTGACGTTGGCGCCCGAAAGCACATGCGCCAGACGCTCGCCGCGAATATCATGCTGAGCGATGTATTTCTTCATCCCCGCCAGCGCCAGGGCGCCTGAGGGTTCAGCCACCGCACGCACATCTTCGAACAGGTCTTTCATCGCCGCGCAGATTGCATCGCTATCGACGGTGATAATGTCGTCGAGATACTCCTGGCAGAGACGGAACGTTTCATCACCGATGCGTTTCACCGCGACGCCTTCGGCAAACAGCCCAACGCGCGGTAAATCCACCGGATGGCCCGCATCCAGCGCCACCTTCAGGCAGGCAGAATCTTCGGCTTCTACGGCAATCACTTTGATTTGCGGCATCAGCTGTTTGATCAGCACCGCCACGCCCGCCGCCAGGCCACCGCCGCCGACCGGCACAAAAACCCGGTCAAGATGCGCGTCCTGTTGCAGTAGCTCCAGCGCCAGCGTGCCCTGCCCGGCAATCACCATCGGATGATCGAATGGCGGCACCCAGGTGAAACCCTGCTGCTGCGACAGTTCAATCGCTTTCGCTTTCGCTTCATCAAAGTTCGCGCCATACAACAGGACTTCGCCGCCGAAGCCGCGAACGGCATCGACTTTGATATCGGCGGTTGCCACCGGCATCACGATCAGCGCCTTCACTCCCAGGCGGGAAGCTGAGAACGCCACCCCTTGCGCATGGTTGCCAGCGGAAGCGGTAATCACCCCGTGAGATTTCTGCTCGGAGGTTAAGCCCGCCATCATTGCGTAAGCACCGCGCAGCTTGAAGCTGTGCACCGGCTGGCGGTCTTCGCGTTTGACCAGGATAACGTTATCGAGGCGCGAAGAGAGCTTGTCCATTTTCTGCAGCGGTGTCACCTGCACCGCTTCGTAGACCGGTGCACGTAGCACCGCTCTGAGATACTCGGCACCTTCAGGGGTGCCGGATAGGGGTTGCGAGTCCGCCATGGTTCTTAACCTCCCAGTTTGGATTTATCGCGTACCGCACCTTTGTCGGCGCTGGTTGCCAGGCTGGCATAGGCGCGAAGGGCAAAGGAGACCTGACGTTCACGATTTTTCGGCGTCCAGGCTTTATCACCGCGAGCTTCTTGTGCTTCACGACGAGCTGCAATTTCAGCATCGCTCAACTGCAGCTGAATGCCACGGTTCGGGATGTCGATAGCAATCATGTCGCCATCTTCGATAATCGCAATGTTGCCGCCGCTGGCCGCTTCCGGGGAAACGTGGCCGATCGACAGGCCGGAGGTCCCGCCGGAGAAACGACCGTCGGTTATCAGCGCACAGGCTTTACCCAAGCCCATGGATTTCAGGAAGGTGGTTGGATAGAGCATTTCCTGCATGCCCGGCCCGCCTTTCGGCCCTTCGTAGCGAATCACCACCACGTCACCCGCGACCACTTTACCGCCGAGAATAGCGTCTACGGCTTCGTCCTGGCTTTCGTACACTTTGGCCGGGCCGGTAAATTTCAGGATGCTGTCATCAACACCGGCGGTTTTCACGATACAGCCATTTTCCGCGAAGTTGCCGTACAGCACCGCCAGACCGCCATCTTTGCTGTAGGCGTGTTCCAGCGAGCGGATACAGCCTTCAGCACGGTCGTCATCCAGCGTGTCCCAGCGGCAATCCTGAGAGAACGCCTGAGTGGTGCGAATACCCGCCGGGCCTGCGCGGAACATTTTTTTCACCGCCTCGTCCTGAGTCAGCATCACATCGTAGCGATCCAACGTTTGCGGCAGCGTCAGCCCCAGTACGTTTTTCACATCACGGTTCAGCAGCTCAGCGCGATCCAACTCGCCTAAAATGCCCAGTACGCCACCCGCACGGTGGACGTCTTCCATATGGTATTTCTGGGTACTCGGCGCCACTTTACACAGCTGCGGCACTTTGCGTGACAGCTTGTCGATATCACTCATGGTGAAGTCGATTTCCGCTTCCTGCGCCGCAGCCAGCAGGTGCAGTACGGTGTTGGTGGAACCGCCCATGGCGATATCCAGCGTCATGGCGTTTTCGAACGCCGCTTTGTTGGCAATATTACGCGGCAGTGCGCTTGCGTCATCCTGCTCGTAGTAACGTTTGGTCAGCTCAACGATGCGCTGGCCGGCGGTGAGGAACAGCTCTTTACGGTCGGCATGCGTGGCCAGCAGTGAGCCGTTGCCCGGCTGTGACAGACCCAGCGCTTCAGTCAGGCAGTTCATCGAGTTGGCGGTGAACATGCCGGAACAGGAGCCACAGGTTGGGCAGGCTGAGCGTTCAATCTGGTCACTCTGCGAGTCAGACACTTTCGGGTCAGCGCCCTGGATCATCGCATCGACCAGGTCGAGCTTGATAATCTTGTCAGACAGCTTGGTTTTCCCGGCTTCCATTGGGCCACCGGAAACAAAAATTACCGGGATGTTCAGGCGCAGGGAGGCCATGAGCATCCCTGGGGTGATTTTGTCGCAGTTGGAGATACAGACCATCGCGTCAGCGCAGTGGGCGTTCACCATGTACTCGACGGAGTCGGCGATCAGTTCGCGGGACGGCAGTGAATACAGCATGCCCCCGTGGCCCATGGCGATACCATCATCCACAGCGATGGTATTGAACTCTTTCGCCACGCCGCCGGAGGCTTCAATCTGCTCGGCAACCAGTTTACCAAGGTCGCGCAGGTGAACGTGGCCCGGCACGAACTGGGTAAACGAGTTTACGACGGCGATAATTGGTTTGCCGAAGTCATCATCGGTCATCCCGGTGGCGCGCCACAGTGCGCGGGCGCCCGCCATATTGCGGCCGTGGGTGGTAGTGGCGGAACGGTATTTAGGCATGCTTTGTACTCCCAGTCTCTGTCTCGTTAGTGGGACGGTGCGTGCCGCCCCATTTCTATCTTATTGATTAACCTGATCCAACCAACCCCATTTATCTTCGGTTTCACCGGTGAAGAGGCCAAAGAACGCTTGTTGAATACGTTTGGTGACTGGGCCGCAGCGGCCTTCGCCAACCTGAATACCATCGACGCTACGCACCGGAGTAATTTCAGCGGCGGTACCGGACATAAATACTTCATCAGCCAGATACAAGGATTCGCGGGACAACACCTGCTCACGAACTTCGATACCGATCTCTTTCGCCAGCTTAATGATCGCATCGCGAGTAATACCCGGCAGTGCGGAAGAAGTGAACGGTGGCGTGAACAGAATGCCATCTTTCACTTCAAACAGGTTTTCACCAGCGCCTTCAGACAAGTAGCCGTTAACGTCCAGCGCAATACCTTCCTGATAGCCATGACGGCGCGCTTCGCTGCCTACCAGCAAAGAAGAGAGGTAGTTACCTCCCGCTTTCGCGGCAGTTGGGATGGTGTTCGGCGCAACACGGTTCCACGAAGAGACCATTGCATCGATCCCTTGATCCAGCGCTTCAGCACCCAGATAGGCGCCCCATGGGAACGCGGCGATGATCACATCCGTGGTGTAGCCTTCAGGCGGGTTAACGCCCATGCCCACGTCACCGACGAAAACCAAAGGACGAATATAGGCACTGGTCAGGTTATTTTTACGCAGTACGGCACGGCAGGCTTCCATCAACTCATCAACGCTTTGAGATACAGGGAAACGATAAATTTTGGCGGAGTCTCGCAGGCGCTGCATGTGCTCGCGGTGGCGGAAAACAACCGGGCCTTTGTGAGAGTCGTAGCAACGGATGCCTTCAAATACGGAAGTGCCGTAGTGCAGCGCGTGGGACATGACGTGCACTTTTGCCTCTTCCCAACGTACCATTTCACCGTTGAACCAGATGTAATCCGCTTTTTTCGTCGTCATTTCTCTTCCTATTGCGCTCAGGCGCGAATTTGTTGTTGTGATGTGCTTGTACACTGCTGAACGGCAACTGAGGCCACGTCCACCAGTTTATTTAATTGGCTAAACAGTAAGTCGACCGGACGTTGGCTGGCAACGGTCAACTCAATATTTATATTCTGGGTGTCGTTTGCGGTTTCCATATTCATTGAGCAAATCTGAAAACCACGGTGACGTACCACACGTAAGACGCGTTCTAAGGTTTCCGGGTTGAAGCGGGCCTGCACGTTGACCTGATGTTGCATCATGATAATTTCTCCAGCATTTGTGAGTTGCTGGCGCCAGGCGGCACCAGTGGCCAGACATTCTCAAGTTCGTCGATTGAGACATGAAGCAGGTACGGGCCTTCGCTCGTCAGCATGGTGTCGAGTGCCGCTTCAACCTGGTCTTTACGAGTGATGTGTTGGCCGGGGATGCCAAAGGCACTGGCCAACGTGAGGAAATCGGGGTTATCGGTCAGGGTGGTTTCGCTATAACGTTCCTGGAAGAACAGCTGCTGCCATTGTCGAACCATCCCTAACCGCTGGTTGTCGAGTAACACGATCTTCAGCGGTAACTGCTTGCGTTTTACGGTGCCCAGCTCCTGTACATTCATCATGAAGGAGCCGTCACCGGAGATACAGATTACCGTATCATTCGGGCGCGCCACTTGAGCACCCACGGCCGCTGGCAGGCCAAAGCCCATCGTGCCTAAGCCGCTGGAGGTGATGAAGTTCTCCGGGCGGGTGTAGGTCATATGCTGGGCCGACCACATCTGATGCTGGCCGACGTCAGTGGTTACCACGCTATCAGCGGGCTTTTTGTCAGACAGCTGTTTGAGCAACAGCGGGGCGTAGATGGCTTCACCCGGGTGATCGTAGCGCCAGGCGTGCTCAGCGCGCATCGCCGCGTTATGTTCACACCACGCGTCAATTGCCAGCGGCTGTTGCAATGCAGGCAGTAACGCATTCAGGTCCCCCTGCAGCGCGACGTGCACCTGGCGCAGTTTGTTCATTTCCGCCGGGTCGATATCCATATGGATGACTTTGGCGTGTGGGGCAAAGGTGTTGAGCTTGCCGGTAACGCGGTCATCAAAGCGCGCGCCGACGGCGATCAGCAGATCGCACTCTTGCACCGCCAGATTGGCCGCTTTAGTGCCGTGCATACCCAGCATGCCAAGGTAGTATGGGTAATTCTCCGGAACTGCTCCCAACCCTTTCAGCGTGCAAGTGGCCGGGATATTGGTCGCCGCCATAAACTCACGCAGTGCGGGAACCGCCTGAGCCATCCCTACACCGCCACCCACGTACAGCATCGGCTTTTGCGCCTGAGTCAGCATCTGGCGCGCCTGCGCCACTTCACTGTGCGGGAAAGCATCATCACTCTCGACGGTGGAAAAATACGGGTCTAAATCACCCTGCGCAACCTGAATATCTTTCGGAATATCAACCAGCACCGGGCCAGGACGGCCTGAGTTTGCCACCTGAAACGCCTCTGCCATTACGCGTGGCAGCTCTTCCAGGGATTGCACCAGGAAACTGTGTTTGGTGCAGGCCAGCGACAAACCGAGAACGTCCACTTCCTGAAAGGCATCCGTACCGATAAGCGGAGCGGCGACCTGACCGGTAATGGCAACAACGGGAACAGAATCGAGCAGCGCATCCGCCAAACCGGTGATCAGGTTGGTCGCCCCTGGGCCTGACGTCGCGATACAGACGCCGGTTTTACCGGTGGCGCGGGCGTAGCCGATAGCCGCCACTGCAGCCCCCTGCTCGTGCCGACACAGCAAGTGCTCTACGCCGCCGTCATACAGCGCGTCGTAAACCGGCATAATGGCACCACCCGGATAGCCAAATACCGTTTCAACACCCTGCGCTCGCAACGCATGTACCACCCACTGTGCGCCATTCATAGTTAGTTCCCCGCCGTAGATCGTAAGAAACAGAATTTTATGCTAGTAACCATTTTCTGCTCCTAGTTATTGTTTTTAAGTCATAAAAAAACCCCCGGACCTTTCGGTGCGGGGGTCTTAGTTCGTTAAGGCTTGATTTCTAAGCCTTTCCTCGTCCAAGTGCAGCCCCGCACGGTGGGATAATAATCACCACCACGCTAATCACGACCAGGCTAATCACTCGTAGAAGGGCTTTCATTTTTGTTTGTTCTTGCATCTTGTTCGAAGGAATACCTACAGAGTTACCACAGACATCACAAATTGCACAAGTTTTTTTTATGGCTCCGTTGCTTATCATGCTAATGAATTTGTTAAAGCAATTTGTTTTATATAGAAAAATTATGAAATGAAAATATTTCACCTTTTTGCATTCGGGCAATAGGCGCAGCGAAGATCGTCGAGCGTCATTCAGGAAAATGCGAACGTAGTTCCGGCATCGATGCAATGCGATGAAAAACAGCGAAAAATCGCGAACGCGTTGCGTAAATACGCAAAATGACGAGTTAATACAACAATCGAACCATACATAATCCCACCATCCTGGGAGGATTTATGTCGCTATCTGTTGTCTACACGCGCGCTGCGCTGGGGATCAATGCCCCACTTATTACCATCGAAGTACATATTAGTCAGGGCCTACCAGGTCTGGTCATGGTTGGGCTACCCGAAACCACCGTCAAAGAGTCGCGGGACCGCGTACGTAGCGCCATCATCAACAGTGGATATACCTTCCCCGCAAAGAAAATCACCATTAACCTCGCGCCGGCCGACCTTCCCAAAGAAGGGGGGCGATATGATTTACCTATCGCTATTGCGCTCCTGGCGGCTTCTGAGCAGCTTAACTGCCATAAACTGGGGCAATATGAGTTTGTTGGAGAATTGGCGCTCACGGGCGTGCTACGCGGCATTCCTGGGGCTCTTTCTGCCGCAATAGAGGCCATCAACGCCGGGCGGCAAATTATACTTGCCGAGGACAACGCACCGCTGGTTGGGCTATTGGGCGGCAACGACTGCCTGATTGCCAGCCATCTTCTTGAGGTTTGCGCGTTTCTTGAAGGTAAGCAGGCTCTGCGTTTACCGCCACCTGAAAATGCCCCTACCGTTGAGAATGTTGAAGATCTCAGTGACGTCATCGGCCAACAGCAGGGCAAACGAGCTTTAGAAGTCACCGCTGCGGGAGGGCATAATCTGCTACTGATAGGCCCTCCTGGCACGGGAAAAACAATGCTCGCCAGTCGATTGTGTGGATTACTACCACCATTAAACGATCGCGAAGCGCTAGAAAGTGCGGCGATCATCAGCCTGGAAAATACCTGCAATATACGAACTCAATGGCGCTGTCGCCCTTTTCGTGCCCCACACCATAGCGCATCGTTGGCGGCAATAGTCGGCGGTGGTTCGATACCTGTCCCCGGAGAGATCTCACTGGCCCATAACGGTATCTTGTTTCTCGACGAACTACCGGAGTTTGAACGCCGGGTACTGGACGCACTGCGAGAGCCGATCGAATCAGGCAAGATCCTCATCTCTCGTGCGCGAGCAAAAATAACGTATCCAGCTCGCTTCCAGTTGATTGCTGCTATGAATCCCAGCCCAACAGGGCACTATGAAGGGCAGCACAACCGCTGCACGCCGGAGCAGACTCTACGCTACCTGAATCGCCTATCGGGTCCATTTCTCGACCGCTTCGATCTGTCTTTGGAAATCCCACTACCGCCGCCAGGTTTACTGAGCCAACCCCCTCACCCAGGTGAAAGTAGTCTGACGGTCCAAAGCCGGGTAATTGCCGCTCAACATCGCCAGTATGACCGGCAGGATAAACTTAATGCTCATCTGAGCAGCAGTGAGATTAAGCGATACTGTGCGCTAAGCAATGATGATGCACTCTGGCTAGAGCAAACGTTAATGCAGTTGGGACTTTCGATACGGGCCTGGCAGCGCCTGTTAAAGGTTTCACGCACGCTGGCGGATATGGAGGGAGTCGAGTCTATTGTGCGGCATCACCTGCAGGAGGCGCTAAGCTATCGTGGTATCGACAGAATGTTGCGACATCTACAAACCTTGCTGCAATAAAAAAGGGGCCTGAGCCCCTTTTTTATTAATCGTCGCTGTCGGTGTAATCTTCAGCGCCTTCTACCTGCGGCTTACCGCCAGACAGTGTATGGAAACGCTTTGGACGCTTAATGCGCGTCACATACTTGTGCCATACGCGTTCAGCTTCCGTCACCGGCTCACGTTCACCGCGGCATACCGCGAGGAACTGCTGCTCCTCTTCGGTAGCAGGCTCACGCTTACCGAGATCGAGTTCGTTATAGGCAAAGCCGTAACGCTCCAGCAGCTGTGCCTCTTTGATGGTGAAATCACCATGACGAGAGAACCCGCGCGGATAATTTTTATTATCGAAAAAACGATTAGTCGTCGTAAAGCTTTCCGCCATCCTACACGCTCCTAATTCTTTGGCCGAGCTATTTATGGCGCGGAGTATTAGATACGCTTGACAGAGTGTAAAACAAAAGATTTAAATCATTACGACAAAAAAAATTGCGGAGAAAGCTGTGGATACCGAATTGCTGAAAACTTTCCTCGAAGTGAGCAGAACTCGTCACTTTGGGCGGGCCGCGGAAGCGCTCTATCTGACACAATCTGCGGTAAGTTTTCGCATCCGTCAGTTAGAAAATCAGCTAGGAGTAAACCTGTTCACCCGCCATCGTAACAACATCCGCCTCACGGCAGCAGGGGAGAAGCTTCTTCCCTATGCCGAAACGCTGATGAGTACCTGGCAGGCGGCGCGCAAAGAGGTGGCAAATACCTCACGACACAACGAGTTTTCTATCGGTGCGAGCGCTTCGCTATGGGAATGTATGCTCAATGAATGGCTGGCCAGACTTTACCAGGCGGACGACTCGCTGCAGTTTGAAGCACGGATAGCCCAACGGCAGTCGCTGGTTAAACAGCTGCATGAACGCCAACTTGACCTGCTGATCACGACAGAAACCCCAAAAATGGATGAGTTCAGCAGCCAACTGTTAGGACACTTCCCGCTCGAGCTGTACTGCGCTACGCCTACAGCAGTGAAATCGGAGCTCAATTATCTTCGCCTTGAGTGGGGAGCAGATTTTCAGCAACATGAGGCAGGGCTCATTGCCAGCGACGATATTCCACTTTTAACCACCAGTTCTGCCAGCCTGGCCCGTCGTCAGTTGCTGCCGTTAAAAGGCTGCACCTGGTTGCCAACTACATGGGCGCTGGAGCAAAGTGATCTTTATCCAGTCACCGACGGTTTACCTATTTCACGTCCTTTATATGCAATTTGGCTGCAGAATAGCGACAAACAGGTGCAGATTCGCGACATTTTGAAAAATAATGTTTTTTAAACATCAGAAGAGATCTTTGGCCCAGAGGAAAATATTTTGGGCCTTTCAGGAAGGCAAATTTTAGACAAAAAAAATCCTTTGCCGAAGCAAAGGATTATATATGGCAGGGGCGGAGAGACTCGAACTCGCGACACCCGGTTTTGGAGACCGGTGCTCTACCAACTGAGCTACGCCCCTAAATCTTTCTTAATTTTTCTTATCATTAAGCCTGCTAATTTAGCAGGCTTAATTTTAAATAAGTGGCGGAACGGACGGGACTCGAACCCGCGACCCCCTGCGTGACAGGCAGGTATTCTAACCGACTGAACTACCGCTCCACCGAATTTCTTTACTTTACTACCACCGGTTGTCACCCCGGTTTACTGCAATTTGATGCCTGGCAGTTCCCTACTCTCGCATGGGGAGACCCCACACTACCATCGGCGCTACGGCGTTTCACTTCTGAGTTCGGCATGGGGTCAG
>NZ_JBEFLV010000020.1:0-96004 GCF_040149365.1 Kluyvera huaxiensis | reverse complement strand
AGTAAATGTTATGATTTGTGAATAATCTAAAAACAAATAACCCGCACCAGCGATATGCTGGTAGATGTTTTATCGTTTTTATTTTAGGAATTTCCTTATAACAGCCGCAGTGGCATTATGGAGAATTTATGCGTGGTAACTCGGTGATAATATCTGCTAATAGATCGAATATTTCACCAAATAAGTGTTCACAGAAGGGGGCAATCAATGGCATTAATGCAGCCATCAGCAAAATACCCACGGTCAACGTAATAGGGAAGCCGATCACAAAGATTGACAGCTGCGGCGTCATTCGGTTGAGCATGCCCAGCGCCAGGTTCACCGTCAGAAGTAGGGTGATAATCGGTAAAGCCAGCATCAAACCGTTAAGGAAGATCATGCCACCTGCGCGGGTGAGCGCCAAAAATGCGTTGCTATTGATCGGCTCGCCGCCGATAGGCAATGTGTGAAAAGTATCGACTAGCAATGAAATGAGCCACAAATGGCCGTTAAATACCAGAAATAGCAGCAGCGCCAGCATATCCATAATACGTGCCAGCACCGGCATGTTGAGGTTGCTGCCGGGATCGACAAATGTGGCGAACGACAGACCCATCTGTAAGCCAATAATCTCGCCGCTGGTCCTTATCGCGGCAAACGCAAACTGCATAGTAAAGCCCAGCGCAATACCGATAAGAATTTGCTGTAGCGCGAGCCACAGCGCATGCGCCGAGAATAACGGAACTTCCACTACCGGCAGTGACGGGGCAATCACAATGGTTATCAGCACGCCAAGACCTAGCTTAACCCGCTTAGGTACCGACTTTTCGCTCAGGATCGGCGCGGTGGTTATCAGCGCCAGTACGCGCAGAAGCGGCCAGAAATACAGGCTTATCCAGGAGATCCACTGGTCGCTAGTGACGTGCATCATGGGGCTTAACCGATGATGTAGGGAAGGTTATTGAATAACGTGCGCACATAGTCGAGCAGCAGGTTGAGCATCCACGGCCCGGCGACAATGATGGCAATAAAAACGGCAATGATTTTAGGAATAAATGACAGGGTCATTTCGTTAATCTGCGTGGCTGCTTGCAGAATACTGATAATCAGGCCGGTCACTAGCGACACCAACAGCAGCGGGGCGGCCAACGCCAGCGCCACCTTCATCGCTTCAGTGCCCATCATCATGACGGATTCAGGGGTCATGGTTACTCCTTAACTGTAAAAACTTTGCGCCAGCGACCCAACCAGCAGCTGCCAACCATCAACTAACACAAACAGCATCAACTTGAACGGTAGGGCTATGGTCGCGGGCGGTACCATCATCATCCCCAGCGCCATCAATACGCTGGCGATCACCAGATCGATAATCAGGAAAGGGATAAAAATGGTGAAGCCAATCTGGAATGCGGTTTTCAACTCGCTGGTCACATAGGCCGGTAGCAGAATGCGCATCGGTACGGCTTCAGGCCCCTGAATAGGTGCGCTGTTAGCGAGCCTTGCAAACAGCGCCAGGTCAGCTTCGCGCGTCTGGCGCAGCATAAACTCACGCAGCGGCTGCGCGCCTTTATCCAGCGCTTCCTGCATGGAGATTTTGTCTTCGCTAAACGGTTGATAGGCGTCGGTGTAAATTTTATCGATAACCGGCGACATGATAAAAAAGGTTAAAAACAGCGCCAGCCCCAGCAGAACCTGGTTTGGCGGGGCGGACGGCGTACCCAACGCGCTGCGTAACAGGCCAAAAACGATGATGATGCGGGTGAAGCTGGTCATCATCAGCAAAATGGCCGGGATAAAGGTCAGCGAAGTGATAAACACCAGCGTCTGCACCGGCAACGACCAGCTTTGGCCGCCGTTGGCCAGCGGCTGGCTGATTAAGCCCGGTAGTTCAGCAAAGGCAGAAGGGGAGAGAAGCAACAGCCCGCCCAGCGTAAGGGAAAATAAACGACGCATCAGGATCTCCCGGGACGCTTAAGCATAGTTTTCATCAGTGAAGCAAATTCTGGCGCCGCCGCCGGTGACGGCTGAGCGTCAACAGGGGCCGGCGGTAAGGTATGCAGTAAAGTGACCTGCTGGGCGGTTACGCCAAGCACCAGCCGCGCATCTTCGACGTTAACAATTACCACCCGCTCACGATTGCCCAGCGAAGCGCTAGCGCTCACCGACAGACCGTTGACCGTGCGGCCTTTCAGCGCGCCGGGCATCACTCGTTTCACGACCCACGCGGCGGCGAGAATTAACACGATAATGCCCAGCAGCGCGCCGCTAACCTGAATCAACGGCGAAGTCATGGGTTCATTGGCATGCGCCACGGTGACCGATTCAGTGGTGTGCGCGGTCGTTGTGGTCGATGCCGGGTGCATCGTGCTGGGCTGGGCTTTCATATTAACGACTCAGGCGACGCATACGTTCTGATGGCGTAATGATATCGGTGATGCGTACACCGTATTTATCGGCCACCACCACCACTTCACCTTGGGCAATCAGATAACCGTTAATCAGAATATCCAGCGGTTCGCCCGCCAGACCGTCCAGCGCGACGACCGAACCTTGGGTCAGACGCAGCAGCTCTTTAATGGTCATCCGGGTACGGCCCAGTTCGACGGTCAGTTTGACCGGGATATCCATAATCAGATCGATATCCTGCAACGTGCCGCTGACATCGCCGCCGCCAAGTTGCTGGAACACCGCGTCAGCGGCGCTTTTGCTGGTGGTTGATTGTTGCTCGTTCAGCGCTTCAGCCCACAGATCGTCCACGGATCCGCTGTTGTCATCGGGTGGAGTATTCATATCACTCATTTGGGCTGTTCCTCGTTCAGCGAATTCAAAATCGGGTTGATCAAATGTTCTACGCGCAGCGCATACTGGCCGTTGACGGTGCCGTACTGGCTGGTAAGTACCGGTACGCCATCGACGTGGGCAATAATGCGATCGGGCTTGTCAATCGGCAGGACATCACCGGGTTTTAATTTGAGTATTTGTGATAAACGCAGCGATATATCGGCGAAGTTCGCCACCAGTTCCAGCTCTGAGTGTTGTACCTGGCGCACCAGGTTTTCCCGCCAGTTCTGATCTTCATTGCGCGAGTTCTCCAGCGGTGGATTAACCAGCAGCTCGCGCAGTGGTTCAATCATGCTGAATGGCAGGCAAATATTGAACTCGCCGGTCAGGTTGCCGATTTCCACATGGAACGGCGTATTAACCACGATGTCGTTTGGCGAGGTGGTGATGTTGGTGAATTTCACCTGCATCTCCGAACGCACGTACTCCACTTCCAGCGGGTTAATCGCTTTCCACGCGTCGCTATAGCCTTCCAGCGCCAGCTTCAACATGCGGTTGATCACGCGCTGTTCGGTATGGGTGAATTCGCGTCCCTCGACCTTGGTCGGAAAACGGCCGTCGCCTCCGAACAGGTTGTCAACGGCGATAAACACCAGGCTTGGTGAAAACACCACCAGACCGGTGCCACGCAGCGGTTTTAGATGAATCAGGTTGAGGTTGGTCGGCACCGGCAGGTTACGCGCAAACTCGTGATACGGCTGAATGCGGATCGCACCGACGGTAATGTCCGGGCTACGACGCAGCAGGTTGAACAGCCCCATACGGAAGTGGCGCGCAAAACGCTCGTTAATGATCTCCAGTGCCTGCAGACGTTCACGAACCACACGTCGCTGAGTATTGGGATCATAGGGGCGAATATCATCTTCGCCCACTGCACGCGCCAGAGGCTCGCTGGCGTTATCGCTGTCACCGTTGAGCAGCGCATCAATTTCGGCCTGAGAAAGAATACTGTCGCCCATAGCGCTATCGCAGAATAAAGGCGGTGTACAGAACGTCGGTAATGTCCTGTTTAGGCTGATTGGCAATCAGCGGTGCGCTCAATGTCGCTTTGATATCGGCGGCGAGCTGTTTTTTACCCTCGTCGGTGGCGAGCTTGGTGGCATCCTGGCGCGACAGCAGCAGAAGCATCCGGCTACGCACTTCCGGCAAATAGTCGTTCAAACGCGCACGGTCGGCTTCGCCCTTCATCCGCAGCGTCACACCCACGTAGAGCACGCGATCGGCATCGCCCAGGTTAACCGTAAAGGTATCCAGCGGGAAAAAGACCGGTGCGGCCGGCGGTGGGGCTTCTTTTGGCGCGGCTTCAGCGGTCTTATTTTCAAAACGCCAGTAGCTGTAGCCCGCAGTGGCGCAGGCGGCAAGCGTTACCAGCACCAGTAGCGGGATCCAGATAGAGCGTTTGCTCTTTTTAGTGATTGCGGTGTCAGTCATCTGAAACGGTCTTCCTTTTAGTACTGCTTATCAGATGATTATCCCGCCTCCCGCGCGGGTCAAAGCGTGGAAAAGACGGGAATAATCATGTTACCTCGGGCGTTTAAGCAAAGATGTCTACTGCGTTGTCGCCGCGGGCGGCGGATTGCAGGGCCGCAGGGACGGCCAGCACATCGCCATCTTCCTGGCCGTCAGCGGCACTCGCGTTGCCGCGCGAGGCGAAAGACTGCTGGGATGAGGACTGTTGCTGCTGACCGGCAAAACCGTCGCTGCTGATATTGCTCTGCCCCAGTTGAATACCGTTATCCTCAAGCTGGCTGCGCAGCATCGGGAGTGCAGCCTCCAGCGCGGCGCGTACGTGGCTGTGCGGTGACATCATCTGGATCTGCGCAAGGTTATCTTCCACTTTCAGCGTGATGTGCACCTGACCTAAGGCCTCGGGGTGCAGACGCAGTTCGGCGGTCTGCTGACCCTGACGAGTGAACAGCGTGATGTGCTGGCTGACGTTTTGCTGCCAGTCCGGCGTACCAAGCTGTGCATGGATGTTCGCGGTGGCGGCTGCGGCAGACGCGGCCGCTGGCGTGACGGTTTGCGCGGCGACCGGGGTCAGCGTGGAGGTTGGTGCCGCCGGGCTTGGGGCGCTTTCTGCTTCTGCCTTTTGTGCAGGGATCACAAAGGCGGAATCTGCGGGCAGGGCGCGAGCTTCGGTCTGTGGTTGTGACGCAGGCGTGCCTTTCACATCGACAAAGCCTTCCGCTTTACCGCCGCCGCGGTTTAGCGACGAGCTCAGGGTGTTGAGCGTCTCGCTTGCCGCCGTTGGCGTGGTTGTGCTGGCAACCTGCTGAATTTGCGGCGTGGCTGGCAGCATGGCCATTAACGCGCTGAGGCTTTTCAATTCCTCGTCGCTGAGTTTACTGTCCGCCGCTTTATCATCGCTGTCCGACGTTGAAACGCTCTCTTTGCCCGCCGTCAGCTCACTTTTAAGGTGGGCGGCTAATGAGCTCAGCAGCGTCTGCGCATCCACCGGCGTCGCGACATCAATATCGGCCGTCGCGCTGGCAGCGTCTTGCTGCATTAACCATTGGGTGAGAGATTGGCCCTGGGTTTTCAGCGAACGCGTCGAGTCGACCTCATCGCTTGCCGGTAAGGTGGCTTTTTCCGCGCTGACGCCAGGAAGTTGGCTTAACGCCCCCGTCAGGAGTGCCAGAAAATCCTCAGGGCTGCCCGCGGTTTTCGCCGCAGCATCCGCGCCGGGAAGGGTTGCATCGCTGACAACAAGATTAGGCAGAGTGATCATTCGGGTTTCCTCAAGGTAGCGCGTTGGGCAAACTCATCCATCTTCTTCTGGTCAAGGCGGTTTTCCGCCAACAGCTCTGCGGAGGCCTGCCTGTCCTGTAGCGTTTGCCATGCCTGCAAGCGCTGTTTTTTCTCTCGCCAGAAAGTCAGCGCCTGTTCCACCTTGTTATTCCACTGGATTAACTGCTGGCGGTGTTGGTCAATGGCTTTCTCAAGCGTCTGGATAAACTGCTGGTAGTTCTGCCAGCGTAGGCTGGCTATCCCCTGACTCATGTCGTTGTTCAGGTTGTTCTGGTATTCAAGCTGGTAGTCCATCAACATTTTCAGTTGTTCTTCCGCCTGCTGGCAGCCGCGTCGCATCTCGCCCAATACCAGGGCGGCGTTGTCGACATCGGTTTCTGCCAGTTCTTTTAGCGTTGCTAATGCACCATGCTGCGCCATGTTTGTGATCCTCTTGCTTCACTCTACCCGTCATACTTCGAGTGGCATGTGTGTTGGCTGCGTTCGTTCACCCCAGTCACTGACTTCAGTCAGCTCCAGGGGATTCACTCTCTTGCCGCCTTCATGTCACTCGAATTATTTAGGGTAATGACGTTGGGAAAATCATTTCCAGATTCAGGATTGACGATTCCCAGTCTGCTTTTTCAAGAATGCCTTGCTGTAAAAATGCCTCGAGCTGCGGCCACAGCGTAATGGCCTTATCGAGCATCGGGTCGCTGCCTTTGGCATAGGCGCCGACGCTTATCAGGTCGCGGTTACGCTGGAAGCTGGAGAGCAGTTGTTTAAAGTGCCGGACCTTCGCGTAGTGCTCTTCGCTGATGAGTGCGGTCATTGCGCGGCTTATCGAGGCTTCGATATCAATCGCCGGATAGTGACCGGCTTCCGCCAGCCGTCGCGACAGTACGATGTGGCCGTCGAGAATGGCGCGCGCGGAGTCGGCAATCGGGTCCTGCTGGTCATCGCCTTCGGTCAGCACCGTATAGAACGCGGTGATGGAGCCGCCGCCGCTGATGCCGTTACCCGCGCGTTCTACCAGAGCAGGCAGCTTGGCGAATACCGACGGCGGATAACCTTTGGTGGCCGGAGGCTCACCGATAGCCAGGGCGATTTCACGCTGCGCCATCGCATAGCGGGTGAGGGAGTCCATAATCAACAGCACGTGTTGGCCACGGTCGCGGAAATCTTCCGCCACGCGGGTGGCGTAGGCGGCACCCTGCATGCGCAGCAGCGGAGAGACATCAGCCGGTGCGGCGATCACCACCGACCGGGCACGCCCTTCGGTGCCGAGAATGTTTTCGATAAAATCTTTGACTTCGCGGCCACGTTCACCGATAAGCCCGACCACAATCACGTCGGCGCGGGTGTAGCGCGCCATCATGCCGAGCAGCACGCTCTTACCGACGCCGGAACCGGCGAACAGCCCCATACGCTGGCCGCGGCCCACGGTGAGCAGGGCGTTGATCGGCCGTACGCCGGTATCCAGCACGTGCTCTATCGGCGTTCGTTGCAGCGGGTTAAACGGCTGGGTGATCAGCGCGCCGGTTTCGGTGGTGTCGGGAGCAGGGAGGCCGTCCAGCGGTTTACCGCTGCCGTCCAGTACGCGGCCAAGCAGAGCCGGGCCGAGTGGCAGCTGTTTACCGCTTTGCAGACCTTCACCTGCGATATTACGGGCATAAACGCGCGCCCCGGGCAGGATCCCTTCGACCTCTTCTAATGGCATTAAAAACAGCCGATGACCGTTGAAGCCGACCACTTCGCTCTCAACTTCCTGCATTTCGGCACCCTGCTGGCGTTCAATAATGCAGGTTGCTCCTAGCGGCAGCTGTAATCCCGTGGCCTCCAGCACCAGACCGGTGGCGCGGATCAGTCGCCCGTAGCGACGTACGGCGGGAAGCTGCGCGATACGCGCTTCAAAGTTATCCAGCGTATTCAACCAGCGGGTCAGACGCACGGTCATCAGCAGGCTCCCGGTGCCGCCAGGCGGCACAGTTCCTGCCAACGGGTAGCCACGCTGGCGTCGAGATCGCCCTCATCGGCGGAGACTTTACAGCCTCCGGGATGCAGGGTTGGGTCGCCGCGCAGCCGCCAGCCGTGCAGATTGAGCGTTGCACCAAGCATCTCTTCGACGCGCGGTAAATCTTCCGGGCTCACCCGCAGCTGCGGTTTGCCGGTAAACAGCGGCTCTTGTTGCAGCAACGACTGAATCTGTTTAATCAGCGCGGTGTTATCCACCACTGGAACCTGACCGACGATTTGCCGCGCCGCTTCCAGCGCCATCTGCATCAGGCGTGAAGCGATGACGCTGTCCAGCGTATCCAGGGTGTGCTGGAACTCGCTTGCCAGTTGCTGCATGCGGGCATGAATCGGCGCCTGTTCTTGCTTTGCCTGCACCAGACCTTGTTCCAGCCCCTGCGCCAGACCTTCCTGATAACCCTGCTGTTGACCCGCCGCATGACCTTCACGCAGCCCGGCCTGATAGCCCTGTTCGTGGGCTTGAATCTGTAGCTGGGCCAATTGCTGCTGTTGCAGCTGCTCGGCGGAAATCTCTTCGTGCATCTCGTCGACGGACTCATCGACGGAGAGCGGGGTAAACTCGGCCACCGTCGGTGGCGCGAGGTCGTCAGGCTGCCAGACTTTCCACGGCGTGGTATCAGACATAGGTGTCGTCTCCGCTGCCAATCACCATCTCGCCGGTCTCGGCCAGGCGACGGACGATAAGCAGAATCGCTTTCTGTTCGTTCTCCACCTGAGACAGACGTACCGGCCCGCGGTTGGCCAGGTCGTCGCGCAGAATGTCGGCCGCACGCTGGGACATATTGCGCAGGAACTTCTCGCGTAGCGGCGGCTCGGACCCTTTGAGGGCAATAAGCAGCGATTCGGAATCCACTTCCTGCAGCAGGCGTTGGATGCTGCGGTCGTCGACTTCGACCAGGTTTTCGAACAGGAACATCTCGTCGATGATTTTCTGCGCCAGGTCGCCGTCGAACTCGCGCACCGCGGTGATAACCGCTTCTTCCTGCTGCGTTTTCATCAGGTTGATAATTTCTGCCGCCGTTCTCACGCCGCCCATTTTGCTGCGTTTGAGGTTCTGGCCGTCGAGCAGGTTGTTCAGTACTTCGGTCAGTTCTGCCAGCGCGGCAGGCTGTACGCCGCCGAAGGTGGCAATACGCAGCATGACATCGTGGCGCAGACGTTCATCGAACAGCGCCAGAATATCGGCCGCCTGGCCGCGTTTAAGATGCACAAGAATGGTGGCGATAATCTGCGGATGCTCGTCGCGGATAATATCGGCCGCGCTCTGTGGTTCCATAAAGTTGAGCGTTTCGATGCCGCTGGTGGTTTCGCGGGTTTCGAGAATATCTTCCAGCAGGCTGGAGGCACGCTCTTCGCCCAGCGCTTTGACCAGCACGGAACGCAGGTATTCATTGGCGTTGACGCTCAGTGCGGCAAACTGTTCAGCTTCTTGCTCGAACTCTGCCAGCACGTCGGTCAACTGCTTGTTGGAGATCTGCTTGACGTTGGCCATCGCCGTACTGAGCTGCTGCACTTCGCGGGTACTGAGGTGTTTGAACACCTCAGCCGCGCGATCTTCGCCAATCGTCATCAGCAAAATGACGCTTTTGTCGATTCCGGAAAGATTACTCATGATCGTTATTCATCCATTGGCGAATGACCAGCGCCACGACGCGCGGATCGTTATCAGACATCTCACGGATACGCTGGCTCATGACTTCAGCGCCCAGACGCTGGTTGGCACGGCGCTGCTGTGTCTGTTCATCTTTACTCAGGCGTACCTCAACGGCTTCCTGAATTTCCTGCTGCGCTTTGTTCTGTTCAACGGCGGCTTGAGCAACCTGCTCACGGCGCGCCAGCTGCGGTTTAATCGCTTTACGCCACAGCAGCCACGCCACGATCAGGACCAGTAACCAGCGGCCCGCGGACATCAGCTGATCGATAAACGACTGTTGTTTCCAGAACGGCAGTTCGCCACCGGACTCATCGGTATCGGTGAACGGTGAATTGACCACGTTGAGGGTATCGCCCCGCGTCGTGGAGAAGCCCATCGCTTCGCGGGTCAAATCTTCAATCTGCTTCATCTGGTCGCTGGTCAGCGGCAGCGGTTTACCGTCCGGCAGATTGCGATAATTGACCACCACGGCCACCGACAGACGCTGGACATCGCCGACGTTCTTTTTGGTGTGCATGATGGTGCGGTCAACTTCGAAGTTGCTGGTTTCACTGCGCTGGCTGTTATGCGGGCCGGTAGTGGTGGTGGTGCGTGCGGCGCCATTCTGGCCGTTGGCGGCCTGATTCGCCGTTTGGTTAGCCGGCGGATTGGCAATCGGCGCTGACGGTGCGGGCGCTGGAGTATTTGACAGCGCACCCGGCACGCCGCCCGGATACGGGCTGCCGCTCTGATCGCTTTCGCTTACCTGACGGGAACGAATGGCCGCCTGAGTGGCGTCACCGTTTGGACGGTACTGCTCATCGGTCTGTTCTTTATTATCAAAGTTAACCTGTGCAGTGACCTGTGCGTGAACGTTGCCGTTACCGACAATAGGCCCAAGGATGGCTTCGATGCGGCGCTGCACGCGGCCTTCAACGTCAGCGGTATATTTCAGCTGAGCATCATTAAGGTCACGGGCGCTGGTATTGGATTGGGTCAACAGATGCCCGCCCTGATCGACCAGAGTCACGTTACCCGGCGGCAGGCCGGCAACGGCGCTGGAGACCAGGTGCACCACGGCGGAAATTTGCCCTTCATCGAGCGCACGGCCCGGTTCGAGGTTGACGGTAATCGACGCTGACGGTGATTTTTGCTCGCGCACGAACAGCGACGGTTTTGGCATCGCTAAATGCACCCGCGCGCTTTTGACCGGGCCAAGCGTTTCGATGGTTCGCGACAGTTCACCTTCCAGCGCGCGCTGGTAGTTCACCTGCTCGCTAAACTGGCTGATGCCGAATTTTTCCTGGTCCAACAGCTCAAAGCCCACGGTGCCGCCTTTCGGCAGACCGAGTTGAGCCAGACGTAAACGCAGTTCGTGAACTTTATCCGCAGGCACTTCCAGTGCGCCACCGTTATCGGCAAAGCGATAGGGGACGTTCATCTGGGTCAGTTGAGTCACAATCGCGCCGCCGTCCTGGTCGGACAGATTGCTAAATAGCGTGCGGTAGTCCGGGGCTTTGGCCCACAGAACCATTGCCACGAGAACGGCCACCGCAGCGGCGCTCGCCACCATCAGTGGAATTTTTGGATTGGCGCGCAGGCGATTCACCCATTCAAGGGTTTTATTTTGTGTGGCCGTAGCACTCGCGCTCATTGCGCACCTCGTCGATCCTGATCAATGGCGTTAAACGTGAACGAAAACAAAGCAGACTCCCAGGTCAGAACACATAAAGACAGCCATGCCATTATTTGACGCTTTGCGATTTTTGATGGCCCAAATAACCCATTTTTATAGCGCTATTTAGCGCCTTTATCTTATTGACAAACTGCTAAGCTCGTTCACAGGTTAAAATCAATCTGGGAGTCAAGATGGCGATTCAGGGTATTGAGGGCGTCCTGTCACAGCTGCAGGCGACGGCGTCGATGGCGCGCAATCAAAGCGTGGATACACAGCCGACGATAAGTTTTGCCGGCCAGCTGCACGCGGCATTGGATCGGGTGAGCGAGGTACAAACCAGCGCCAGAACGCAGGCGGAGAAATTCTCGCTGGGTGAACCGGGTATCGCGTTGAACGATGTGATGACCGACCTGCAAAAGGCGTCAGTTTCACTGCAGATGGGCATTCAGGTGCGCAATAAACTGGTTAGCGCCTATCAGGAAGTGATGGGCATGCAGGTGTAGTGCATCTAACTGTTTGATTGTGTTTGTTTAATTACATCCGATCCTATGGCGTGGGGCATGGATGGGGCAAACTCATTCAATTTCTGGTTCAGAATGAGCACCTGGTATTGGTTGTTTTCGGCCATCCAGGATCTGTAAACGCGATAGACCATCTGTGCGTCGGTGTGCCCCATTTGCATCGCTATGAAGTTTGGGTTTACACCGGCAGGCAAAGACCAGCATGCGTAATTGACAGGTAATGAATTCAAGACCTCGCCTAGGCGGGGCTTTTGTTTTCCGAAACAGCTAAACTGTCGAATGGATAATCGCTAGATCCTGATACCCACTAGTCTGATGCGCCATTCCCGTGTAGCAAGGTGCTCTACAGAGAAAAAAGACATCGAAAATATAAATTACGCCATGCGTGATTTCGGTCACATTTCGTCATTGTGGGTCATGAACATGCCCAGAAATCACCTTGTCAGCCCAGGATTGCATCCATAGAATCCCTTTTTTACCAATTCTAAAAATAACATGCGAAATCTAGCCATTGATTATCTGAAGGTGGTTCTTGCCTTCTTGGTGCTCGTGCTGCATTCAGAAATATTCCTGCATACCATCCCGACTTTGGGGTTTGTGTTAATAAATGGTGTGTGCCGAATAGCCGTGCCGCTATTTTTATTAATAAGTGGTTATTACTTTGTTTATATAACGACGTTCGATAGACTAAAAAAGTGGCTTGCAAGATTGTCTCTTCTCTACCTGTTGTGGATGCTTGTTTATTCGCCTTTCTGGTTTGATGTAAGCAACCTGAGGTCTCTCATGAATCTTGCAACCGGATTTGCCGCCTTGTGGTACTTTCCCGGATTAATCATTGCGGGAGCCATGCTGTACCTGATGCGCAACTTGCGAATGCCAATACTCCTGACTATGGCCTCCATCCTGTATCTAGCAGGGTTCGCCATACAACAGTTGGGTAATATGCATGTAATGAGCGGAAGGCTTGATGTTCTGTTTAACTGGTATCCATTTTACAGGAATGCTGTTTTCGATTGTTTCCCCATTCTTGTTTTGGGCTATGTCATGAGGCGGGATGATTTGTGGTGCAAACTGAAAATCCGAAAATGGCATGTTGCTGCTGTTTTGATGCTCATAGTAGTTGAGTCGATGGCGAATTATGCGATTGTCGGCAATGAGTCTTTGGATATGATGCTGTTTCTTCCATTAGGATCTGTAGTGATATTCCTTTATGTGAAAAACCTGAGTGTGTGTGGTGCTGGAAATAACGTTGCCATGTTCTCGGTCGCAGTTTTCCTGATTCACCCTTTATGGTTTTTTATATACATCGATTTAAATATTGGCGCGCCTAGGTTTGCATTTGTTTTGCTGATGACGATCATTTCATCGACACTCTTGGTTGCAGCCAATAAAAGATTAAAATACATCCTGTAGATAATATTTAAAAAGTTTTTGGGAGCCCTGCAAACTGGCAGGGCTTTTTCACATCTGCAATCCGGTCAGGGTTTTTGAGCGAATATGTGCTACACGACACGTAGAATCTCATACGAGAGCGCCCTGAGCCAGATTGATGAGCATGGGTAATTCACTGAAATGCAGCGGATAGACTCTCGGCAATAGCCGAATCCGCCGGAAAGCAGTGCACCAACGATGGTCTTGGCTGATTCCTGCCGCTCCGTTAGCAGCACGAAACGGAGCGCACAACAGTTAAGAGCATTGAACGCTGGCGGAAAGCCTGTAGAACCATGAATTAACAACGGCATCGTCATAGTGCTCTTCCCGTTGTGATGAATGCGCGGCTGATGCTCAGAAAACACCTGGGTGTGCGGTCATAGTAGCCGTTTGTTTCTGTGAGGGACCGAAAGGTTTTTCGGTTCGAAAGCAACATCGACCAGGGTAAACCGAATGTTGGGAAGAAATCAGCACCGGCCACCACATCCAAATCCCTGCTACCAGGGAACCGCGGCTACTAGAGCCGAATATGCCTCACTCCCTCGCCCGTAACAGAATGCGCTGGTTGCGCACGAATGAAGTATCCCAGGAGTTCAGCGAGTGGTTCCTGTCCACCCCGCAGGCGTAAAGATCGTTGCGCCGCTGCTGGACGTTGGTATGACCCGGCGTATCCACTTTCTGGAACATCTGCACGTAGGGGAAGTAAGCATAATTACTGGAATCCATATCGGCCACCACGCAGCCGGTCAGCCCGAAACACCGCACTAATCCCGCCAGTTTTACCCTTTTCACCCTGAGTCCTTATCGTTGTCAGTACGTGATAAATAGCAACATGCCGGATCCCTGACGTCAATTACCGTGAAACGGTAGGGGGTTTAACGCTATAATGTTGCTGTATTTTTCTCCCGGAACAGGACGGATAATGAAAAAATTAGCCATTGTAGCGGCGCTGTTGACGCTGGCGGGCTGTGCGCAAATTACCGATTACTCAACCGTCGTCAAAGCGCCGGCGCCAGAAGGGTTGGCCGGTTACTGGCAGACCACGGGACCGCAGCGCGCGCTGGTAAGCCCTGAAGCGATGGGTAGTCTGGTGGTGACGCGGGCGGGTGATACGCTGGATTGTCGCCAGTGGCAGCGTGTGATTGCGCTACCGGGTAAACTGACCCTGCGCGATAACGAAGTGTATAACGTCACTAATAAGCTGGACGTCTATGCGGTTGAACGCAGCGGCAATACGCTGAGCTATGACGGCATGACGCTGCATCGCGTTGAGCGCCCAACGGTAGAGTGTGCGGCTGCGTTAGCGAAAACGCCGCTGGCCTCGGTACTGCCATAATTCGGATGTCGCTCCGGCGCGCGGATGGCCGGAGCATACCCGCTCAGTGGTTTTGATCAACATTATCCTGCGGGACCAGTACGAAGCCACCCTGATTTCCATAGGTGTTCATCACCGTTTTCTGCATTGAGGATTGACCGACCAGTTTAGCCAGCTCGTCCATTCGCGCCTGCAGCAGGCGTTTCACGGTATTTTCATTATCCAGCACGGTACGCAGCAGCGGACGGAGCTGTTCCTGGATCGGATCGTTGGGCTGACTGTCCTGGGTTAACTGAGCAATTTTCTGCACCGCATTAACGTAGTCCATTTCACTGGCGATCAGTTCGTCCCACAATCCCTCCGTGGCAAGCCGCAGCATCATATTGCTTTTTTCAACCAGCTGTTGGTACGAGAGATAAAGATGCGGTGCGTAGCTCATTAGACGGCGTCCTGAATCAAATTGGGCGAAAGTAAGGATTCCTTCCAGGCATCGGCGATATTGCGCATAAGGCCTTCGACCTCTTCAACCGCGCTGCAATCATTGCGCAAATTGGCCTGCAGAAGACGTCTGACCATATAGGCGTAGAGCGCAATCATATTCTGCGTCAGCTCATCTTTGCTCTCTTCTTCAAGGCCAACCTTCAGACCATTTTCGATGATATTGATAGCTTTCGACAGGGAAAGACCTTTCCCCTGTAGATTGCCGTCCTGCATAAACAGGCGGGCGCGAATCAGCGCGCTGAGCGCGCCATCGAACAGCATAGTGACAAGCTGTTGCTGGCTGGCGCTCATGACCGCGCTTTCTACTCCAATCTGTGCGTAGGCCTGCGTACCTTTTGCCCCGTACATGACGTCTCTCCCGATAGTGATGGTTATTTAGAGTTGCTGGTGGACTCAAACTGCTGGGTTAAGTAGCTGCTGGTGTTATTCAGCGAGCTCATTAACACATCCAACTGGGTAAACTGCGCTTTGTAGCGGGCGACCTTCTGATCGATGATGTCGCTGGCTGCGTTGTAGTCTTTGGTCAGTTTGTTCAGCGTTTTGCTGACGCCATCTTTGGCGGCCTGAATGATCCCGGTGCTGGAAAGCCAGCTGGTCAGGTTGCTGCCAATATTGGTGGTAATACCGGTCTTTTTACCGTCGCCGACGATAAGCTGGCCGACGTCGGCGGAATCTTTTTTCAGCGCCGCGGTCAGTTTGGTGTCATCGATTTTAAGCTGGCCGGTACTTGGATCGGAGGTGATACCAATCTGCGCCAGCGTTTTAAAGGCGGAAGAGCTCGCGGTGTTGCTCAACGCGCTCTTCAACTGAGTCTGGATGGTACGCAGGGTGGTGTCGCCGATCAGCGCGCCATTGCTCGTACTCTGCGCATCGGCACCCGGGTCAACGGCGGTGTATTTGGTCAGGCTGCTGAAGGTATCCTGCAGCGCGTTATACGCCGTCACCCAGTCTTTGATGGCGGTCTGCGCTTTGGTGTTATCCTGGGTGATGGTCAGCGTTTGGTTGCCGGTGGTGACATCATTCAGGTTCAGGGTGATATCTTCCAGCGCATCGCTGATAGTGTTGCTGCTGTTTTCAATCGCCACGTTGTTGACGGTGAGTTCGGCGTTTTGCGCGGTGACGCTCTCTTTCATGCCGCCGCCGGTGCCGTCATAACCCATAAAGCTTTGCAGGGCGCTGTCGCCGCTGACGCTCAGGGTCATTCCGTTGTCTTTACCGGTGTCATTGGAGGTAATGGACAGACGATACTCACCGTTGCCAACGTTAATCACGCTGGCGCTGACGCCCGCTTTGGCGTTGTTGATTGCATCACGAACGCCGGTTAACGAAGAGTTCGCGGCGCTGATATCAATGGTGACCGGCTTCTTGCCACCACCTTGTTGAATGGTCAGTACGCTGTCGCTGGTGGCGATGGCGGCTTTACTGTCTTTTTGCGTTGATGTCGACGTCAGGGTTTGCGCCTGTGCCAACTGAGTAATTTTAATCGTATATTTACCGGCAATCGCGTTCCCGGTGGTGGTGGCGCTGAATGCGGTACTGCTGCTGGTAGTGGTCGTGGCGGTAAAGAGATCGGCTTTCCCCAGGGCGGTATTGGCGGTCTGGAAAGCCTCGAGGGCGCTTTTCATGGTGCCATAGGCGCTGAGCTTGGACGTATAAGATGACTGTTGTTTTGTAATAGGTGTCAGTGTGGCTTTTTCTGCTGCGGTAAGACTATCCAGAATGTCGCCAAGCTTCAGGCCCGAACCGATTCCCAATGAAGAAATGCTTGCCATTTTTATTCCTTAATATGTCGACACGTAAAACGAATATTTGGGTTATCGGCCTGAATACGACAAAGTTTACGCTTAATCGGTTTTTTTTAATGGCAGGAATAAGGGGCACAGGAAAGAGTATTTCGGCGGCTAAAAAAATTCGGGAATACTAAAAAAAATTCTAAAGGTTGTTTTGCGGCAGACGATAACAAGTTTGACGGCGATTGAGCCGACGGGTGGAAACCCAATACGTAATCAACGACTTGAAATATAGGATAACGAATCATGGCACAAGTCATTAATACCAACAGCCTCTCGCTGATCACTCAGAACAACATCAACAAGAACCAGTCTGCTCTGTCCAGTTCTATCGAGCGTCTGTCTTCTGGCTTGCGTATCAACAGCGCGAAGGATGACGCAGCGGGTCAGGCGATTGCTAACCGTTTCACTTCCAACATTAAAGGCCTGACTCAGGCAGCTCGTAACGCCAACGACGGTATCTCTGTAGCACAGACTACTGAAGGCGCGCTGTCCGAAATCAACAACAACTTACAGCGTGTGCGTGAACTGACCGTTCAGGCAACCACCGGTACCAACTCCCAGTCTGACCTGGACTCCATCCAGGACGAAATCAAATCCCGCCTGTCTGAAATTGACCGTGTATCAGCTCAAACTCAGTTTAACGGCGTGAACGTGCTGGCCAAAGACGGCACCATGAAAATTCAGGTTGGCGCGAACGATGGGCAGACTATCAGTATCGACCTGAAAAAAATTGACTCTTCTACCCTGAAACTGTCAGGCTTTAACATTAATAGTCAGGCTAACGTCAGTACAACAAATACTCCTGTATATGGTGCGACGGGTGCAACGATTGTTGATTCAGTAGCTGGTGATAACTCCGCAGTGGATCCCAATGCAGTTGTTGCTGCTGCCACAGTTAAGTTTGATCAGGCATCAGGCAAGTACTACGGTACTGTATCGGGCTCTACCAATACCGCTATGAATGGCGACTATGAAGTTAATGTGGACGCTACCAGTGGTAAAGCAACGGTAGCTGCGAACGCTGTTAAACTCACGGCCATGCCTACAGGTGCTTCAGTTAAAGCTGTTACTAAAGTAGAAGAGGCGATTGATTTATCCAATTCGGCAGCAGCTGCGACGCTGAAATCTGCAGGTGTTAACACTTCAGGCCTTTCCTTGGTGAAATTGTCAACTACTGATGCCAATGGCATTGTTACTGACACCGGCAAGTTTGGCTTATTGGCTAAAGATGGCACTACTTATGCTACCGATTATAATCCAGCTACCTACAATAGCACTGCTACCCCGCCGACTCCGATCAATGCTACTACAGTAGCTTATAAAGCAGCTGATGGTTCTTCAAAAACAGGTGTGGTGCATTTGGGGGGAGATAATGGTACAACCTCGCTTGTCACGCTGGGTACAGGTGCTGATGCTGTAACTTACAACTCAGCAGATCTCGCTGGCGCTGATCTCTCAAATTCAGCTACTGCTCCTAAATCAGTAGTCGATAACTCGAACCCGCTGAAAGCCCTGGATTCAGCCATTGCTGCTGTGGACAAATTCCGTTCTTCACTGGGTGCAGTACAAAACCAGTTGGATTCTGCGGTCACTAACCTGAACAACACCACCACCAACCTGTCTGAAGCGCAGTCCCGTATTCAGGACGCCGACTATGCGACCGAAGTGTCGAACATGTCTAAAGCGCAGATCATTCAGCAGGCCGGTAACTCCGTGCTGGCAAAAGCTAACCAGGTTCCACAGCAGGTTCTGTCTCTGCTGCAGGGCTAATCCCCCGCAACCTGACCAACCCCGCTTCGGCGGGGTTTTTTTGTTAACCGAATTTCACTTACTCCGCAAATAAACCCCTCTTTTCCCCACTGTTCCATCGATTAAAACGCCTGTAGAAACGGATAATTGTGCCGATAACTCATATTAATGCAGGGCTGTTTATCGTGAATTCAATGTATACCGCTGAAGGTGTAATGGATAAACACTCGCTATGGCAACGCTATGTGCCGCTGGTGCGTCACGAAGCGCTGCGCCTTCAGGTGCGTTTGCCGGCGAGCGTGGAACTGGACGATCTGCTCCAGGCGGGCGGTATCGGCTTATTGAATGCTGTTGAACGCTATGACGCTCTGCAAGGAACGGCATTTACCACTTACGCAGTGCAACGCATCCGTGGGGCGATGCTGGACGAACTACGCAGCCGCGATTGGGTGCCGCGTAGCGTCCGGCGGAACGCGCGTGAAGTTGCGCAAGCGCTGGGTCAACTTGAGCAAGAGCTGGGACGAAACGCGACGGAAACCGAAGTCGCGCAGCGATTGGGGATCGCGATTGAGGAGTACCGTCAGGTGCTGCTGGATACCAACAACAGCCAGCTGTTCTCCTACGATGAGTGGCGAGAAGAGTACGGCGACAGTATCGAGCTGGTGACGGAAGAGAATCAACACGAAAACCCATTGCATCAACTGCTGGAAGGTTCCTTACGCCAGCGCGTGATGGAGGCCATTGAAGCCTTACCGGAACGCGAAAAGTTGGTGCTCACCCTCTATTACCAGGAAGAGCTGAATCTCAAAGAGATTGGCGCCGTACTGGAAGTGGGGGAGTCGCGCGTCAGTCAGCTGCACAGCCAGGCGATTAAGCGTCTGCGCATCAAGCTGGGTAAGTTGTAGGTTGGAATAACGTCACGTTGGACCAAAATGCCGCATTATGAAATGAAAACCCGGAGTTATCATGATGATGCAGGTAAAAAGACGGCCATTAAGCCGCTATCTGAAAGACTTCAAACACAGCCAAACGCATTGCGCTCATTGTCATAAACTGCTGGATCGCATCACGCTGGTCCGTGAGGGGGAGATAGTCAATAAAATTGCTATCTCTCGTCTGGATACCCTCATGGATGACACCGCGTGGCAGCAGGAACGGAGCGCATGGTCAGCCCTGTGCCGTTTTTGCGGGGACCTGCACTGCAAAGAACAGAGCGCATTCTTCAACATTATCGGTTTTAAACAATACCTCCTCGAACAAACGGATATGAGCGCCGGAACGGTGCGCGAATATGTGGTGCGTCTGCGACGGTTGGGAAATCACCTCAATGAACACCAGGTTTCGCGGCAGCTGTTGCGCGAACGCCACGCCGAAGATCAACTGGAGCAATGGTTGCCGACCGTGAGCACCAACAATTATCGTATCGCACTGCGTAAATACCTCCGCTTTCATCGCCAGATAGCGCCCAGCGACGAGCAAAACTTCGCGGACTGTGAAACCTCTGATATATATTAAATTGGAATAAGTTGTATCTCATGGGTGTTTGTCTTTAATGGCGAACGGTTTACACTGGCAAAAAAAGTGAAGCTTTTCGGGGGTATAATGAAGCTGAAGTTTCTGGGTCGTCAGGCGCTGATGGGCGTAATGGCCGTTGCGCTGGTAGCAGGGGCGAGCGTTCAAACGTTTGCTGCTGAGAATTTGTTAAACCAGGTTAAAGAGCGCGGTACGCTGCGCGTCGGGCTGGAAGGCACCTATCCTCCGTTCAGTTTCCAGGGCGAAGATGGCAAGCTGACCGGTTTCGAAGTGGAATTTGCCAAAAAACTGGCAGAACACCTTGGCGTAAAAGCCGATCTGAAACCGACCAAATGGGACGGGATGCTCGCCTCTCTCGATTCTAAGCGTATCGACGTGGTGATAAACCAGGTGACGATTTCGCCGGAACGCCAGAAGAAATATGACTTCTCCACCCCGTATACCATCTCCGGTATTCAGGCGCTGGTGAAAAAAGGCAGTGAAGACACCATCAAGACCGCGGCTGACCTGAAAGGGAAGAAAGTCGGCGTCGGTCTGGGCACTAACTATGAAGAGTGGCTGCGTCAAAACGTGCAGGGCGTGGATATCCGCACCTACGATGATGACCCAACCAAATACCAGGATCTGCGCGTAGGCCGTATTAACGCCATTCTGGTCGATCGTCTGGCGGCATTGGATCTGGTGAAGAAAACCAACAATACGCTGGCGGTTGCCGGTGACGCGTTCTCCCGCCAGGAATCCGGCGTTGCGCTGCGTAAAGGCAACGAAGACCTGCTGAAAGCGGTGGATAGCGCCATTGACGCCATGCATAAAGACGGTAGCCTTAAAGCGCTGTCTGAAAAATGGTTCGGTGCTGACGTTACGCAATAACCGCACTGATTTAAAAAAGGCGCTGATGGAGCGCCTTTTTTTATTTTGGGCGCATAATAAAAACGAGACTAAGGAGATTCTATGTCACTGCAAAATTTAACCCGTTTTCCCCGTCTGGAATTTATTGGTGCGCCAACGCCGCTAGAATACCTGCCGCGTTTTTCCGATTATATTGGCCGCGATATCTTCATCAAACGCGATGACGTCACGCCGCTGGCGATGGGCGGTAACAAGCTGCGCAAGCTGGAGTTTTTAGCTGCCGATGCGCTGCGCGAAGGCGCCGACACGCTGGTCACCGCTGGGGCGATTCAGTCTAACCATGTGCGTCAGACGGCGGCGGTGGCGGCAAAACTGGGGCTGAACTGTGTGGCGCTGCTGGAAAACCCGATGGGGACCAAAGCGGAAAACTACCTCAGCAACGGCAACCGCCTGCTGCTTGATTTGTTTAATGTTCAGGTGGAAATGTGCGATGCATTGACCGATCCGAATTCGCAGCTGGCTGAGCTGGCGACGCGAATTGAAGCGCAGGGTTTTCGTCCGTACGTGATCCCGGTTGGCGGCTCAAACGCGCTGGGAGCGCTGGGCTATGTTGAAAGCGCGCTGGAAATTGCCCAGCAGTGCGAAGGGGCGGTGGCGATTTCATCGGTGGTTGTCGCATCCGGCAGCGCAGGTACTCACGCGGGCCTGGCGGTCGGTCTGGAACAGCTGATGCCTGAGGCCGAGCTGATTGGCGTGACGGTGTCGCGTAAAGTTGCCGACCAGTTGCCGAAAGTGGTGACGCTGCAACAGGAAATTGCCCGCAGCCTTGAACTAACGGCAAAAGCCGATATTACCCTGTGGGACGATTATTTCGCACCGGGCTATGGCATCCCTAATGACGAGGGCATGGAAGCGGTGAAACTGCTGGCGCGTCTGGAAGGCATCCTGCTCGATCCGGTTTACACCGGCAAGGCGATGGCGGGGCTTATCGACGGTATCAGCCAGAAACGTTTCAAAGATGAAGGGCCAATTCTGTTTGTTCATACCGGCGGCGCGCCTGCGCTGTTCGCTTACCATCCTCACATTTAAATAGAACGCGCCCATGCAAGAAAGTATTCAATTAATTATCGATTCCGCGCCGTACCTGCTTAAAGGCGCGGTCTTTACGCTCCAGCTCAGTATTGGCGGGATGTTCTTTGGTCTGGTGCTAGGGTTTATTCTCGCGCTGATGCGCATGTCGGCAATCGCCCCGATACGCTGGCTGGCGCGCTGCTATATTTCTATTTTCCGCGGCACCCCGCTGATTGCGCAGCTGTTCATGATTTACTACGGCCTGCCGCAGTTTGGCATTGAACTGGATCCTATCCCGTCAGCGATGATTGGCCTGTCGTTAAATACCGCCGCCTATGCCGCCGAAACGCTGCGCGCGGCGATTTCGTCGATTGATAAAGGGCAGTGGGAAGCCGCCGCCAGTATCGGCATGACGCCGTGGCAAACGCTGCGTCGGGCGATTTTACCGCAGGCCGCGCGCGTGGCGCTGCCGCCGCTGTCGAACAGCTTTATTAGCCTGGTGAAGGATACCTCGCTGGCCGCCACCATTCAGGTGCCGGAGTTGTTCCGCCAGGCGCAGTTGATTACCTCGCGTACCCTGGAAGTGTTCACTATGTACCTTGCTGCTTCGCTGATTTACTGGGTGATG
Organism: Kluyvera huaxiensis; assembly: GCF_040149365.1. Taxonomy (NCBI): domain Bacteria; kingdom Pseudomonadati; phylum Pseudomonadota; class Gammaproteobacteria; order Enterobacterales; family Enterobacteriaceae; genus Kluyvera; species Kluyvera huaxiensis. The sequence goes on along the minus strand of NZ_JBEFLV010000020.1, from coordinate 73,721 downwards.
GCCACGGTGCTGTCGGCGCTGCAGAACTATTTTGAAAACCAGCTGAACCGCCAGGAGCGAGATCCGAAATGAGCGCAATTGAAGTCAAAAACCTGGTGAAAAAATTCCACGGGCAGACGGTGCTGCACGGGATCAACCTTGAAGTGGCAGAAGGTGAGGTGGTGGCCATTATTGGGCCGAGCGGTTCCGGTAAAACCACGCTGCTGCGCAGTATTAACCTACTCGAACAGCCGGAGAGCGGCACCATCCGCGTGGGAGAGATAACCATCGATACGGCCAAACCTATTGGCCAGCAAAAAGGGCTGATCCGCCGGTTACGCCAGCATGTCGGCTTTGTCTTCCAGAGCTTCAATTTGTTCCCGCATCGAACGGTGCTGGAGAACATTATCGAAGGGCCGGTTATCGTCAAAGGTGAAGACAAGCCGGGGGCAATTGCTCGCGCTCGCGAGCTGCTTGCCAAAGTCGGACTGGTGGGAAAAGAAGGGAGCTATCCGCGTCGTCTTTCCGGCGGGCAGCAGCAGCGTGTGGCGATTGCGCGCGCGCTGGCGATGCGTCCGGACGTTATCTTGTTCGATGAGCCGACTTCGGCGCTGGATCCCGAACTGGTGGGCGAGGTGCTCAACGCCATCCGCGCACTGGCGCAGGAGAAGCGCACGATGGTTATCGTGACCCATGAGATGAGTTTTGCCCGCGACGTCGCCGACAGAGCTATCTTTATGGATCAGGGGCGCATCGTGGAAGAGGGCGAAGCCAAAGCGCTGTTTGCGAATCCTCAGCAGGCGCGTACCCGGCAGTTCCTGGAAAAATTCCTCATGCAGTAGCCTTGATTCGCGCCCTAGGCGATTGCGTGGGGCGCGAGTTAATGACTTTTTTTCCATCGCAAATGATGGACTGTCTATATCATCCCGCTTTTTATGAAAAATTTTACTTAAGGACGCCTAATCAATAGGTAGATATTATGTTGCCTGATGTTTGGGGAAAGTGCCTGGCAGCGGGAATATCGCGGCATGAGTTACGAAAATAGAGTGAATTGGGATTATTTTGTTGATGCATGATATTTTATACATATAAATAAGATTTATGTGTTAGTTTTCTGTATTCATAAAAATAATTGTTAATCAGGGGATTTCTCGTTTGTGATGAGAGACGATGATTTTTTCAGTTGGCGGCGGGAAATGCTGCATCTTTTCCAGGCAGCTTCAGTAAGTGACCAGATCTACCGAGTGCTTCAGCAGCAAACGGAACTTCTGGAGTACGATTTCTTCGCCCTGTGCGTTCGTCATCCCGTGCCTTTCACGCGGCCTAAAATTTCGGCGTATAGCACCTATCCAGACGCCTGGATGTCGCAGTACAAGTCGGCAAACTATATGGCTATTGACCCGGTGCTAAAACCCGGTAATTTTTCGTTGGGCCATTTGCGCTGGAATGACGAGTTGTTCTGTGACGCACAAGAGCTGTGGGATGCCGCGCGCGAGCACGGTTTGCAAACCGGTGCCACCCAGTGCCTGATGCTGCCAAATCACGCTCACGGCTTCTTGTCGGTGTCGAGAACCCGGACATCGCGTACTGCACGTGCCGACGATGAGATTGCGCTGCGTTTACAGATCCTGCTGGAAATGAGTCTGCTGGCGTTATTACGCCTGGAAGATGAAATGGTTATGCCGCGGGAAATGAAATTCAGCAAGCGTGAATTAGAAATTTTGAAATGGACGGCGGAAGGAAAAACGTCAGCCGAGATCTCGATGATTCTGGCTATTTCGGAAAATACGGTTAATTTTCATCAAAAGAACATGCAGAAGAAATTCAATGCGCCGAATAAAACGCAGATTGCCTGCTATGCCGCGGCGATTGGTGTGATCTGACTTGTTTTGACGTTCTGCGTGCCAGACCGCAAACCGGCTGTAAGCAATGATGCTGACAGCCGGTTTATTATTACTGGCGGTAAGCTTGTTTAATTTGCTTAACGGTGCTGGAAAAAACGGCAGCCTGAGCGTCATCTTCTAACTGCGCAATTTGCTTTTCCATCTTAATAATCACGCGGCCTGCATCTGCCTGGCCCATTGCCTGCAGCATCAGGGTCAGCAAAGACTTCAGGCAGGAAACTTCCTGCGCCAGATTTTGATTATTTTCAGCGGTGGAAAAATCAGGTGTGCTCATTTATTGCCTCGTACGATTTCTGCGCAATATGCGCGGTGCGGATTGTGAAAGCGGCGCAGTATACCACAAGCCGGAAGAAAAACAGGAGTGGCTGTTTTTTGCGCGCTGCTCAGATCTGATATTAATTATTATTTAACAGTGTATACACAGCAAGTTAGCGTTGAATTGTTTAATTCTGGTTCATGTGCCGTTAATTGTTGTTACATATTATGAGTCTTATTTATCAAATATACGATAAAACACCTGTTTACGCCGCTTAAGTCCGTCAGAGTGCTGAGTTATCCATCTTGCATCTTATTGTTTTTTAGCACTTTCCAGAAGATGTACATGATTATTTCCAAAAACGAGATCGAAATCGAAGCCTTGGCATTTTTAGACTTTCACAGTTGATATAAAACCCGGTAGTATGGGGGAATTAAGCAGTAGTAGCGTTATCCCTATTCTGGAGATTATTCCTTTGATCAACGTTTTTCTTGTTGATGACCATGAACTGGTGCGCGCAGGGATACGACGCATTCTTGAAGATATAAAAGGTATTAGAGTCACCGGCGAAGCCAACTGTGGAGAAGATGCGGTGAAGTGGTGCCGTACTAATCCGGTCGATGTTGTGCTTATGGATATGAACATGCCGGGGATCGGTGGCCTTGAGGCTACGCGTAAAATTGCGCGTTCCGCGGTCGATACCAAAGTCATTATGTTAACCGTACATACGGAGAACCCACTGCCTGCGAAAGTCATGCAGGCGGGCGCAGCTGGCTATCTAAGCAAAGGTGCTGCGCCGCAAGAGATGGTTAATGCTATTCGCTCGGTGTTCTCCGGTCAGCGTTATATTGCCTCGGATATCGCTCAGCAAATGGCATTGAGTCAGATTGAACCGGAAAAAACGGAATCGCCGTTTGCCAGTTTGTCTGAACGTGAATTGCAGATTATGCTGATGATCACTAAAGGTCAGAAGGTGAATGAGATCTCAGAGCAGTTAAGTCTGAGCCCTAAAACGGTAAACAGTTACCGCTACCGGATGTTCAGCAAGCTGAATATTCATGGCGACGTTGAACTGACCCACCTGGCAATTCGCCATGGCCTGTGCAATGCGGAGTCGTTAGCAAGTCAGTGAGTGATGTTTTTGATTCAAAAGCCTTTCTGAAAACTGTAACCAGCCAGCCCGGCGTTTATCGTATGTATGACGCCGGCGGTAAGGTTATTTATGTTGGTAAAGCCAAAGACCTCAAAAAGCGTCTTTCCAGCTATTTTCGTACCAACGTAGCCTCCCGTAAAACGGAAGCGCTCGTCGCCCAAATCGCCCAGATTGATGTCACCGTTACCCATACCGAGACGGAAGCGCTGCTGCTTGAGCACAACTACATCAAGTTGTATCAACCGCGCTATAACGTACTGCTGCGGGATGACAAATCTTATCCTTTCATCTTTCTGAGCGCCGATACTCACCCACGCCTGGCGACCCATCGCGGCGCGAAGCATGCGAAAGGTGAATATTTCGGGCCGTTCCCCAATGGCTACGCGGTTCGCGAAACGTTGGCGCTGCTGCAAAAAATCTTCCCGATTCGTCAGTGCGAGAACAGCGTTTACCGCAATCGCTCGCGCCCCTGTCTGCAGTATCAAATTGGCCGCTGCCTGGGCCCCTGCGTGACGGGGTTGGTGAGCGAAGAAGAGTATGCGCAGCAGGTTGAGTACGTACGCTTATTTCTTTCCGGCAAAGACGATCAGGTCCTCACGCAGCTTATTGCGCGGATGGAAAAGGCCAGTCAGGCGTTGGCTTTTGAAGAGGCGGCGCGCATTCGTGACCAGATCCAGGCCGTACGCCGGGTGACTGAGAAACAGTTTGTATCGAATAACGGCGACGATCTTGATGTTATCGGCGTTGCGTTTGAAGCGGGCATGGCCTGCGTACATGTGCTGTTTATTCGTCAGGGGAAAGTTCTGGGTAGCCGCAGTTATTTCCCAAAAGTTCCAAACGATACCGAATTGGGCGAAGTGGTGGAGACGTTTGTTGGCCAGTTCTATTTCCAGGGCAGCCAAATGCGTACGCTGCCGGGTGAAATCTTGCTCGACTTCGCGCTAAAAGATAAAACGCTGCTCGCGGACTCCTTATCCGAGCTGGCCGGGCGGCGCATTCAGGTACAGACAAAACCGCGCGGCGACCGTGCGCGTTACCTGAAGCTAGCGCGCACCAATGCGGTCACGGCGCTGTCGACTAAGCTGTCACAGCAGTCCACCGTGCATCAGCGTCTTCAGGCGCTGGCCGCTCAGCTGAACCTGCCGGCCATAAAACGCATGGAGTGCTTCGATATCAGCCATACGATGGGGGAGCAGACCGTCGCCTCCTGCGTGGTATTTGATGCCAATGGTCCGCTGCGGGCGGAGTATCGCCGCTATAATATTACCGGCATTACGCCAGGCGATGACTACGCTGCGATGAATCAGGTTTTGCGCCGCCGCTACGGTAAAGCCATTGATGAAAGCAAAATCCCCGATGTCATTTTGATTGACGGCGGGAAAGGGCAACTGGGGCAGGCGAAGACAGTATTTGCCGAGCTGGACGTGCCGTGGGATAAACACCATCCTCTGCTCCTGGGCGTCGCTAAAGGCAGCGATCGTAAAGCCGGGCTGGAGACACTATTCTTTGAACCGGAAGGTGAGGGGTTTAGTTTGCCGCCGGACTCACCCGCGCTGCATGTGATTCAGCACATTCGCGATGAATCGCACGATCACGCCATTTCTGGCCATCGTAAGAAACGGGCGAAGGTGAAGAGCACCAGTACGCTGGAGACGATTGAAGGAGTGGGGCCGAAACGGCGTCAGATGTTGCTCAAGTATATGGGCGGTTTGCAGGGTTTGCAGCAGGCAACCATCGATGACATCGCGAAAGTGCCCGGAATATCGCTTGGGTTAGCAGAAAAGATCTTCTACTCGTTGAAACATTAGGGGCTCTGTAGCAACATAGGGCTAATATTTACTAACAACAGATAGTTACCACGCCATGCAATATAATATCCCTACATTGCTTACGTTGTTCCGCGTCATCCTGATACCGTTTTTCGTGCTGGCGTTCTACCTTCCCGTTGTCTGGTCACCGTTTGCCTGCGCGCTGATCTTCTTTATTGCCGCGATAACCGACTGGTTTGATGGTTATCTGGCCCGTCGCTGGAACCAAAGCACCCGGTTCGGCGCATTCCTCGATCCGGTTGCGGATAAAGTGATGGTGGCCATCGCGATGGTGCTGGTGGCTGAGCACTACCACACCTGGTGGGTAACATTGCCTGCGGCGACCATGATTGCTCGCGAAATTATTATCTCTGCGCTGCGTGAATGGATGGCGGAGCTGGGTAAACGCAGCAGCGTTGCCGTATCGTGGGTGGGGAAAGTGAAAACCACCGCGCAGATGACCGCACTGGTCTGGATGCTGTGGCGGCCAAATATGTGGGTTGAGTGGGCAGGAATTGCGTTATTCCTGGTCGCGGCGGTACTGACGCTATGGTCAATGCTGCAATATTTGAACGCTGCGCGCGGCGATTTGCTTCAAGAGTGATCGTTTCGCCGTTATTTTCAGCAAACGACACCAAGTTGCGAAAAATACCGTTGACTCACCGCGCCAGATAAGTAGAATGCAACGCATCGAACGGCAGCACTGATTGCCAGACGATAGCAAAATCAAGTGGTTAGCAAATCAACTTGATAATGCGGGAATAGCTCAGTTGGTAGAGCACGACCTTGCCAAGGTCGGGGTCGCGAGTTCGAGTCTCGTTTCCCGCTCCAAATTAAAAACATCGGCAGTTGCGGGTGTTATTAAAGCTTCAAAGGCGCGTTAGCAAAGCGGTTATGTAGCGGATTGCAAATCCGTCTAGTCCGGTTCGACTCCGGAACGCGCCTCCACTTTCTTCCCGAGCCCGGATGGTGGAATCGGTAGACACAAGGGATTTAAAATCCCTCGGCGTTCGCGCTGTGTGGGTTCAAGTCCCACTCCGGGTACCATGGGAAAGCAAAGAATAATCAAAGCAATAAGCAGTGTCGTGAAACCACCTACGGGTGGTTTTTTTGTTTTTGTACCTTTGCTTGATCATTCGATTTCGCCGTAAGGGCAGAGGCTCAGCGCATGCATTTTCGTAGAATCATCAACGAGAGTATAAGTTAACTCTGGTTTAGCTGGGCTGATTTCGCCTCGGTATACGAAATGATCATGCAATCTATCTCCTGGCAACCAGAGCGGAGATAGGCGGTACCGAAGTCTAATTTTTCGCGAAACGGTTGCCAGAGATATGGCGATCGTTTTTCGCCATATCTATCAATAGCGTCATGCCAATATAGTTGCTCCAGTTAAAAGCATTTTGCAGCACCACGACCGCATTGCCTTTTTCTTTATCAAAACCGATAAAGCTGGAGTAGCCGCCAATATAGCCTACTTGATAAGTGATTTTTTCCCGACCGATAAAATCGGTTACCCAGGCAAGATCCTGTGAACCATCGGGGCGTTGAAAATAGATATTGCTGACTTCGGAAAATACCACATCCAGCACGCTGTCGTCGGTTTTTGACACGTGATAGCGGGCATAGGCGATCAAATCTTCGGCGTTACTGTATAAACTCGCCGCCGCCACCATGTTATTGGTGAAATGCCAATCGGGAGTTAACTGTCCGCGCGGGATGAATTTGGGCTGGTCGCCTGCGTGACCAAGCGCTCGCTGTGGGAAACCTTGCAATTTCTGTGGAATAAAGCTGCTGTTAGCCATTTTTAGTGGTCGAAAAATAAAGAGCGACGCTAAAGTCTGTATATCCTCGCCAGTTTTATATTTTAGAATGTAACCGATAAGTGCATAGCCGAGATTGGAGTATTCCGGTGTTTTACTTTTTGGCGCTCGCCAGTCGGCTAAATAATGCAGCACGTTATTGCTATCCAGTTCGCCATAAAAATTTTCACCACTCCCTAAATAGCCGATGAATTTTTCCAGCATCCGAAAATCCATATTCTGGCGCGGCAGGCCGGAGGTGTGAGTGACCAGTTCCAGCAAGGAAATGTTTTGTGCATCTGCGCTGAGTGGCGTGCCTGGCGGTAACAGGGTCGCCAGTTTATCATCCCAACGGAGTTGTCCTTCGTTCACCAGGCATGCCACCACTTCTGCCGTTACCCCCTTGCTGAGAGAACCGAGGGCAAACAGGGTATCTGGCTTGACGGGGTAGCGATGGACTGCATCGGTTACGCCCCAGCTGTAAAACTGCGGCTCACCGTGATTGTGGATCACCGCGACGGTCATCCCAGAGACGCTTTTTTGCGTCATATAGTGACGTACCAGGCTATCAACGTCGCCATCCAGCGATTGATGAGTGAGGAGTTCCTGAGTACCTGCCGGGGAGGACATTTGTGAGAGCGTGCCGCAGCCGCTGAGTAGCGGGATAACAAACAGCATCCAGTGAAATCGGGTAGTAATGTTCTGCATACCTGTTGTTGTGTGGGTTGTCATCGGCGCGCGGGAAATGTACCACACTCGGCGCTCTTCAAACGCACTGTTTGCTATATTTTGGCCGCCAGGTCGGCTGTTTTCGTTGTTTTTCAGAACTATTACCCAGAACCATCCGGATGGTTTTCTTGTTTTTGTCCTCGGCCCCAGCTGCACCCTAAACATCCCGCGTTTGCACCATCAGCTAACATAACCCGTGCATTTTGCAGCAAAAATGCGCAAAGCGTGACTATTGCATTATTTATGTACTTTATTGTTAACCAGATGTGATCACCACCGTAATTTCACTTCATCGCACCGGAAGCCCCAAAACGGCGCTCTATACTCAAAATTGTCGAATTCCGGGCAGTGGTGCGCAAAGTTGGCAACCATTTTGCTTAATGATTTGGCCTGAAAAGCGTAAGGAAACCTCGCCGTTATCAGCAGGATATTGTCAGGATGTCGTTTGTTTGGTGAACGTGCCAGTCGTTCGGCTTCACACCGCTATGCATAAACCTCTTTGCTAAGGTAGATAATAATGTCGCTGAAATTGATTAGAAGTCCGCTTTCTCTTGTGTTGGCAGGTTGTCTGGTGACGGCGTTTTCCGCCCAGGCTGATATTGTGATTGGCGTTGCCGGGCCATTTACCGGGCCAAACGCCACTTACGGCGATCAGTACTGGCACGGTGCGACTCAGGCCGCGGAGGACATTAACGCCGCTGGGGGGATCAACGGCGAAAAAATTAAACTGGTACAGGGCGATGATGCCTGCGAACCGAAGCAGGCCGTGTCGGTGGCTAACCGTCTGGTCGATCAGGACAAAGTGCAGGCCGTCGTCGGTCATTTCTGCTCTTCTTCTACTATGCCTGCGTCAGAGGTTTACAGCGACGCAGGGATTATCGCTATCACCCCAGGCTCCACCAACCCGTTGATTACCGAACGCGGGATGAACGACATGTTCCGCATGTGCGGTCGTGATGATCAGCAGGGCGGAGTGGCCAGCGATTTCATCATCGACAAGCTCAAAGCCAAACGCGTGGTGATTATTCACGACAAAGACACTTACGGACAAGGGCTGGCAGATGCTACCCGTGCGGCGCTGGCCAAGCGCGGCGTGAAGGACGTGATGTATGAAGGGCTGTCGCGCGGTGAAAAAGACTTTAACGCACTAGTGACCAAAATTGGTGCCCAGAAACCGGACGTCGTGTTCTTCGGTGGCTGTCACCCGGAAGCGGGCCCGCTGGTGCGCCAGATGCGTGAGCAGGGGGTACAGGCAGCATTCTTCTCCGGCGATTGTATCGTCAATGAAGAGATGGTTACTGCGGCGGGTGGCCCACAGTATACCAAGGGCATCTATATGACCTTCGGCAAAGATCCGCGACTGCTCCCGGAGGGCAAAGCAGTTATCGAAAAATTCCGTGCCAACAAGTTTGAGCCGGAAGGCTACACCCTTTACTCCTATGCCTCTATTCAGGCCATCGCTGCGGCGTTTAAAGCTACCGGCGGTACCGATTCAACCAAAGCCAGCGCCTGGTTGAAAGCTAACCCGGTGGAAACCGTGATGGGCAAAAAAGCGTGGGACAGCAAAGGCGACCTGAAAGTCTCGGACTACGTCGTTTATCAGTGGGATGACAAAGGCAAATATAAAGAAGTCAAGTAACGCTCAGCGCCGGTATGGTGACATACCGGCGCTCAATAATAGGCCTATAACAAGAGCGCACGATGATGGAGACATTCTTTCTGCAGCAGTTAGTCAATGGCTTGACGCTCGGTTCAGTTTACGGATTGATAGCCATTGGTTACACCATGGTGTACGGCATTATTGGCATGATTAACTTCGCTCACGGCGAAGTGTATATGATCTCGGCTTACCTCTGCGCCATCGGTCTGGCGCTGCTGTCCTTCTTCGGTTTGCACTCATTCCCGCTTCTGATCCTCGGCACGCTGGTGTTTACCATCGTTGTTACCGGTGTCTATGGCTGGACGATTGAGCGCATTGCCTATAAGCCACTGCGCAACTCGACGCGCCTGGCACCGCTGATCTCCGCTATCGGCATGTCATTGATTCTGCAAAACTATGCGCAAATCAGCCAGGGGCCACGCCAGCAGGGCGTGCCGACAATGCTTGACGGCGTGCTGCGTCTGCATCTTGGCGAAGGATTTGTGCAAATAACCTATACCAAAATCTTTATTCTGCTGGCCTCGTTTGCCGGGATGCTGCTGCTGACCTGGATTATCGGCCACACCCGCTTAGGGCGGATGTGCCGCGCGGTGCAACAGGATCGCAAAATGGCCTCCATTCTGGGGATCAACACCGACCGGGTTATTTCACTGGTATTTATGATTGGTGCGGCGATGGCGGGCCTTGCCGGGGTGCTTATCACCATGAACTACGGAACCTTTGATTTCTACGCCGGATTTATTATCGGCATCAAAGCGTTCACCGCTGCGGTACTCGGCGGAATAGGCTCCCTGCCGGGGGCGATGCTCGGCGGGCTGCTGCTGGGGATTGCCGAAGCGCAGTTTTCCGGCATGGTGAACTCGGACTACAAAGACGTATTTTCCTTCGGTCTGCTGGTGGTGATCCTCATCTTCCGTCCGCAGGGCCTGCTCGGTCGCCCGATTGTGGCCAAAGTGTAGGAGCTGAACATGACGACTTTAACCGCTTCACACGATGGTTTTTCGCTTAAACGCTGCGTTCTGGACACCATTTTTTCCGGGCTAGTGGCATTAATTCTCTTTGGCCCCATCGTCGGCGTGGTGCTGGACGGCTATAGCTTTAACTTCGAAGGGCAACGGCTGGTGTGGATCATCGCGGCAGTGATGGTGGGACGATTTCTGCTTAGCGCGTTTCTGATGACCCAGACTGGACGCCGATTTGCCGCACGCTTTGAAGGCGATAGCGCCGGGGTGTACGTCCGTCCGGCGGGCTACAAAAGCCGGATGCGCTGGGTTATCCCGTTGATGTTGGCACTGGCTGTCTGCTTCCCGTTTGTCGCCACTAAATATGTGCTGACCGTCGCGATCCTGGGTTTGATTTATGTCCTGCTGGGGCTAGGACTCAACATTGTAGTCGGTTTGGCCGGTCTGCTGGATCTGGGCTACGTGGCCTTCTACGCCATTGGCGCCTATGGCCTCGCGCTGGGCTATCAGTATTTGGGGCTGGGTTTCTGGTCCATGTTGCCTATCGCGGCGCTGATGGCCGCTGCCGCCGGGGCGCTGCTCGGTTTTCCAGTCTTGCGTATGCACGGTGATTATCTGGCGATCGTCACGCTCGGTTTCGGCGAGATTATCCGTCTTATCCTCAATAACTGGCTGAGCTTTACCGGCGGCCCGAACGGGATCTCTGCACCGCCGCCAACCTTCTTCGGGCTTGAGTTTGGCCGCCGCGCCAAAGAAGGCGGCGTGCCGTTCCACGAGTTTTTCCATTTGAGCTACAACCCCAACATGAAGTTTATTTTTATCTACGCGGTGTTAGTGCTGGTGGTGTTGCTGGTGCTGTACATCAAACATCGCCTGACGCGAATGCCGATTGGCCGCGCATGGGAAGCGCTGCGTGAAGATGAGATTGCCTGTCGCTCAATGGGGCTAAATCACGTGCTGGTGAAGCTCTCAGCCTTTACCCTCGGAGCGTCAACGGCGGGGATTGCCGGGGTGTTCTTCGCCACTTATCAAGGCTTTGTGAACCCGACTTCATTTACCTTTTTCGAGTCGGCGTTGATCCTCGCCATCGTGGTGCTGGGCGGTATGGGCTCGACCGTCGGCGTGGTGCTGGCAGCCTTTGTCCTCACCGTCACCCCGGAACTGCTGCGCAGTTTTGCGGAATACCGCGTGCTGTTGTTTGGCGTGCTGATGGTGGTGATGATGATCTGGCGGCCACGCGGCCTAATCCGCATTAATCGCAGCGGCTATGCCGTGCGTAAAGGAGTCGCACCATGAACCGCGATGTGATTTTACGCGTGGAGCATCTGATGATGCATTTCGGCGGTATTAAAGCGCTAAACGACGTTAACCTCGAAGTGGAGCGCGGGTCGATAACCGCGCTTATCGGGCCAAACGGTGCGGGAAAAACCACGGTATTTAACTGTTTGACCGGTTTCTACAAAGCCTCCGGTGGCCATATTCTGTTTAATGCGCGGGGCAAAACCACCAACGTCATTCAGATCCTTGGGCAGAAATTCCAGCCGGGCGATTGGCTGAATCCGGCGCAACTTGGTTCTCGAGTCTTCTACAAAATGTTTGGCGGCACGCACCTGGTTAATCGGGCGGGGCTGGCGCGAACGTTTCAGAATATCCGCTTATTCCGGGAGATGTCGGTGGTGGAAAACCTGCTGGTCGCCCAGCATATGCAGGTCAACCGCAATCTGCTTGCCGGGGTGCTGAATACGCCAGCCTACCGCCGGGCGGAAAGTGATGCATTGGATCGCGCTTTTTACTGGCTGGAGGTGGTGGGTCTTGTTGATTGCGCTAACCGCCTGGCAGGAGAGATGTCATATGGCCAGCAGCGACGGCTGGAGATTGCGCGAGCAATGTGTACCGGGCCGGAGATTCTCTGCCTCGATGAACCTGCCGCCGGACTGAACCCGGTGGAGACGCTGGCGTTGAGCAAAATCATCCGTTTTCTGCGGGAACATCACGCGATAACCGTCTTATTGATTGAACATGATATGGGAATGGTGATGGAGATTTCGGACGATATTATCGTGCTTGATCATGGCGATGTGATTGCGCAGGGCAAAGCGGAACAGATTCAACATGACGAAAAGGTGATTGCCGCCTATCTGGGCGCCAGTGAAGATGAGGTTCATCTATGAGCGAGCCGATGCTGGAGTTTCGTGAAGTGGATGTGTTCTACGGCGTGATTCAGGCGCTTAAACAGGTGTCATTGCAGGTCAATAAGGGTGAAACCGTGTCGCTGATTGGCGCCAACGGTGCGGGAAAGTCGACGCTGCTGATGTCAATTTTCGGCCAGCCGCGGGTGCGCAGTGGGCAGATCTTGTTTAGCGGCGAAGATATCAGCCATAAATCGACCCACTTTGTCGCCTCGGCGGGCATTGCGCAGGCTCCCGAAGGGCGACGCATCTTCCCTGATATGACCGTCGAAGAAAATTTGCTGATGGGGACCATTCCAATCGGCAACAAATATGCAGCCGAAGATCTGCAAAGCATGTTCGATCTCTTCCCGCGTCTGAAGGAACGGCGTAAACAGCGGGCGATGACCATGTCCGGCGGCGAACAGCAGATGTTGGCGATTGCCCGTGCGCTGATGAGCCGTCCCAAGCTGCTGTTGCTGGATGAACCGAGTCTGGGTCTGGCGCCGATTGTGGTGAAACAGATCTTCCAGACGTTACGCGAGCTGGCGCGAAACGGCATGACCATCTTTCTGGTTGAGCAAAACGCCCACCACGCGCTCAAACTCTCGGATCGCGGCTACGTGATGGTCAACGGGCAAATTCGTCTTAGCGGCAGCGGCGAAGAACTATTGGGTAATGAGGATGTACGGAAGGCCTATCTGGGCGGCGTATAGCGAGATGGGGTAATGATGCTGGAGTTCAGCGGTAAACTCCTGCATCATTGCCGCCTGAATCTAGATACACGTCATCAACAACGATAGAGATAAGTATGAAAACGGGACCATTAACCGAAAGCGAACTGGAATGGCTGGACGAAACGATTGCTAAGTATGCCACCGATGCGTCAATTATCGACGTCTCCGAACTCGACGGTATGCTGACCGCAGTGCTTTCGTCACCGCTGGAGATTGAACCAGCCGAGTGGATGTTCGCCGTATGGGGTGGGGCCGAGCACGTGCCGCACTGGGCGACCGACCGCGAGCGCGATCGCTTTGTCAATCTGACGCTGCAGCATATGAGCGACATTGCCGATCGTCTGAATGATTATCCCGATCAGTTCGAACCGCTGTTTGGCACTCGCGAAGAAGAAGATCAGGAGCTGACCATCGTTGAAGAGTGGTGCTACGGCTATCTGCGCGGCGTGGGTATGAGCGATTGGACCGGTCTGCCGGAAGAACTGCAGGCGGCGCTGGATAATATTGCCCTGCACGGCGATGAAGAGAAAACCACCGAACTGGGTAAATTCACCGCCGAAGAGTACGTTGACAGCATCGATCAAATCCGCCCTTCGGCGCTGGCGCTGTATGACTACTGGATGGATAACCCAAAAGAAGCGCCGGTGCAGCAGCCGATTGTTAACGCGCCGAAAGTAGGCCGGAACGATCCGTGCCCGTGCGGCAGCGGAAAAAAATATAAGCAGTGCTGCTTAGCGAAATAAGCAAAAAGCCGCCTTCATCAGGCGGCTTTTTTTTGCCTGCTTCAGCGGTTAACCCGCCGGGCGACAATAAATAAACGTGGAAACGCCAACAGCACCTGACCATTTTTCTGCCGGGGATAATGCTCTTCCAGCAACTGCAGGTAGCGATGCAGGAAGGCCTGCTGATTGACGTTATCAAGATCCTGCAAATATGGGCGCAGCCCGGTGGCGCTTAACCACTCGATAATCGCCTGATGCGACGCCAGCGGGTGGAAATAGGTGGTTCGCCAGATATCCACCTCACAGCCGCTTTGCGTCAGCAAATCATAATAAGCCGCAACGCTCGGTAATGGCGTTCGCGCACGCGGTGGATGGCCCAGTTCATTGGCGACCTGACGCATTGACGCATGTGACGGTTCATGCCAGTTATCCGGCATTTGTACCGCGAGGACGCCGTCTTTTGCCAACAGTGATGCCAGATGGGGAAACAGCGCCTGATGGTCGGCCACCCATTGCAGCGAAGCGTTGGCGTAGAGCACATCCAGCGGCCGTTCCGGCTGCCACTCACTGATATTGGCATTAACAAACTGGCAGTCAGGCAATGCCTGCTGCGCCTTTTCCAGCATGGCGGGCGAATTATCCACGCCGGTAATCACCGCATCAGGCCAGACATCACGTAGCAGCTCGGTGCTGTTACCCGGGCCGCAGCCCAGATCGGCAATGTGTTTAGCTGAAGGTTTGGCGATACGAGCCAGCAACTCGGCCGCCGGGCGAGTACGTTCGGAGGCAAATTGCAAATACAACGAGGGATTCCAGTCGGCCATGCCTGACTCCTTTGGGTGTCATTAACGGCTTACAGCATAGCTCAGTGGGGGAGGTTTGGTAGAAGAAAGGCGGTGAGCCGCCGAAGCCGCTCACCGTTTTGGCATTAACCTGGGTAGATCCCGCGATCTTTACGGGCCAGCAGAATGCGCTCACATGCAACGATGTAGGCTGCGGTACGCAGAGAACAGGTCTTCTCCGCGGCTTTTTCCCAGACGTGTACCATCGCTTCGGTCATGATTCTATCCATGCGGGCGTTAATTTCCTCTTCGCTCCAGAAGAAACTCGCCATGTCCTGAACCCACTCGAAGTAACTGACGGTTACCCCCCCGGCGTTACACACGACGTCCGGTACGACAACAACGCCGCGGCTGGCCAGCACATCGTCGGCATCCGGATAGGTCGGTCCGTTAGCACCTTCCAGAACCAGTTTACACTTCAGAACTTCCGCACGTTGACGGGTAATCTGACCTTCCAGCGCCGCCGGGATCAGAATGTCCATGTCCACTTGCCAGAATGCTTCGCCGTCGATGGTGTCGGCCCCTGGGAAACCGGCAATCTGCTTATGTTCAACCTGCCAGGCCGTCAATGCATCCATATCAATACCGGTGGCATTGAAAAGGGTCGCGGTGTGGTCCTGAATGGCAACCACCCGTGCACCAGCGGCGGAAAACAGGCGGGCGGCCTCACTGCCGACGTTGCCGAAGCCTTGAACCGCAACGCGAGCGCCTTCTACTTCAATATTGGCACGACGGGCCACCTCGCGACCGCTGATATACACCCCGCGACCGGTGGCTTTTTCTCGACCAAGAGAACCTCCCAGATGAATCGGTTTGCCGGTGACGACGCCGGTAATGGTGGTGCCGTGGTTCATGGAGTAGGTATCCATCATCCATGCCATCACTTTGCCATTAGTGCCAACGTCCGGTGCCGGGATATCTTTCTGCGGGCCAATAATAATGCCGATCTCGCTGGTATAGCGACGCGTCAGGCGCTCAAGCTCACCTTCAGAGAGTTCGAATGGATTAACGCGAACGCCGCCTTTCGCACCGCCATACGGCAGGTTCAGGGCTGCACACTTGATAGTCATCCACGCAGACAGCGCCATGACTTCATTAAGGTCTACATCCGGGTGGTAGCGCACGCCGCCTTTGCCCGGACCACGGGAAAGGTTGTGCTGTACGCGGTAGCCTTCGAAATGGCGGATCGTGCCATCGTCCATTTGTACGGGGATATCGACAATCAGCGCACGTTTTGGATGGCGAAGGGTGTCTATCCAGCGGGTTAACTCACCGAGATATGGTGCGACGCGTTCGATTTGTTGCAGGTAGGTGTTCCAGGCAGATGTCTTACTATCGGAAGCATAAGATAACTTATCCATGATAAACCTTAGTCTTGTAAGTAATTTATTCTTAGTTAGCCGTGGTATGCAGAGTGACTCACTGCATGGCTTAAATTTAACATTTATTTAAAGTTTCGCATCCGCATTGCACTAAAAAAGTGCAGTGATAAACGAACGTTTTTTCGCCGGTAGTGAATAATTATTATTAGTACGAGCGGGAGAGTGCTGTGAATCGATGGAGAAGGGGATAAATGATGCAGCTAAGTTGAATAACTAGCGGCTACGGGTATTTTTCGTAATTATGATAAGCCTCAAAGAATTGCGTTAGCCGGAAACATCATCAAGACGAACTGATGATGTTTCCGCACCGTCTTTAACCCACTGCCGGCAACAACCCGGTAGCAATACCCGCCTGAATAATAATTACCGCTATCCCGCAGGCAAATACCAGCCACAGCATCGGCTTGCCTCCTGCCACGCGATAGCCGCCAGTTGGGTGATGCTTACGGCTTTGAAGAGTGAGCAGCGAAGGAATAATCAGCGCCAGAACGGCCAGGGCGACGCCAGCGTAGCCTAGCGCCATCACAAAACCACGCGGGTAGAACAGGGCAAAGGCCAGCGGCGGCAGGAAGGTAATGGCCCCGGTCTGCAGACGCCCGCGCACGCTATTTTTACGCTGGAACAGGTCGGCCAGATAATCAAAAAGCCCAAGTGCTACGCCGAGGAATGAGGTTGCCAGCGCCAGGTCAGCAAACAGATGCACCGCCAGCTCAACGTGCGGCGAGGCGACGACTTCGCGGATCGCCATCAGCAGGCCGTTTAAGCCGCTGTGCTGCGCCATCAGCGAACCGAATACCGGAGCGTCAATGCTGCCAAGCGTCGCTAGCTGCCAGAATAGATAGGCCACCAGCGGAATGGCGCTCCCGATGACGAATACCCGACGCAGCTTGCGTACATCGCCATTCATATAGCTGACGATGCTCGGTACGCTGCCGTGGAAACCAAACGAGGTGAAGATAACCGGAATGGCGGAAAGCGCCAGCCCTTGCTCCAGCGGTAGCGTCAGCAGGTTGATTTTGTGGATATGCGGCAGCAGCAGCACCAGCATGACGATCAAAAAGATGATTTTGGCGCTGAACAGGAAGCGGTTGAAGAGATCGACCAGCGAAGTACCGATACAGATAACCAGACCACCAACGGCGGTGAACAGCAGTACCCCCAGGGACGGCGGCATATCGACGCTTAACCACTGGCTAAGGCTTGAGGCCAGCAGCTCGCCCGCGCCGCTAATATAGGCAGCCGTCAGCGCGTACATCAGGAACATCATGCTAAACCCGGTGACCCACTGTCCGTAGCGCCCCAGATAACGCAGCGCCAGCGAACCTAACCCGGTGTCAGCAGGAACGTGCTGATAAACTTCCAGCAGCAGCAGGGCGGTGTAGCACATTAATGCCCACAGCCCAATCAACAGCACCAGCGTAACGCCAAAGCCAACGCCCGCAGAAGCCAGCGGCATCGCCAACATTCCTGCGCCGATTGTGGTGCCAGCTACGATTAAAATACTCCCCAGGGTACGGTTTCTCACGCTTTCCTCTACTTCACGACATAATCACAACGAAAGATGCCGCGCAGAGTATGTGAAAGTAATGATTTCGTCAAATCTGAATTACAGTGTGTGTATAGTTATGTTTACGATTTTTACTGTGCGAGAGAAAGCTGCGCTAGCGCAAAACATATAATATAAATGCACGTTATGGTGGTGCTTTATTACGGGAGGAAAAATGGACTCTATTCACGGTCATGAAGTGCTGAACATGATGTTGGCGTCGGGTGAGCAATACAGTATGGAAAGTCTTGAAACGGCTATTCATGCACGCTTTGGTGAACAGGCGCGTTTTCATACCTGTTCTGCAGAGAATATGAGTGCCGCCGAGCTGGTGGCATTTCTGCATAAGAAAGGAAAATTTATTCCGCAGGAATCTGGTTTTAATACCGCCGAAAGTAAAATTTGTCGGCATTAATCGGCAGCGGCGTTTAACGCCGCTGCCCGATAATTAATTTTGCGTATCGAGCGTTGCCAGCTCTTTATCAATAAAGTACAACCCTTCACCGCTTTTGCCCGCCAGCGTCAGCTTATCGATAACGGATTTAAACAGTTTTTCTTCTTCATGCTGCTCAGCCACGTACCATTGCAGGAAGTTAAAGGTCGGGTAGTCCTGATTCGTCATTGCTGCATGAGCCAGTTCATTGATTTTGCTGGTGATCAGCTGCTCATGTTCGTAGGTGACGCGGAATAACTCATCCAGTGACGCATATTCAGCAACCGGCGTTGGCACGGTGTTGATGCGCGGCAGGCTGCCGGTATCGGTCAGATAATCGAACAGGCGCTGCATGTGCGTCATCTCTTCTTGCGCATGACGGCGCAAAAAGGCCGCTGCACCTTCAAAGCTGTTGAAACTGCACCAGGCGCTCATCTGTTGATACAGCAGCGAAGAATAGAGTTCGAGATTCATTTGTTCGTTTAATTTCTCGATCATTGGCGCTTTAAGCATAGTTTCGCTCCTGAAAAATACGTTACAAGTTAATTACCGCGAAACTATAATTTGTTATTAAATTATTTGCAAAAGGTAAATATAAAATTATTTATTTAATAATACGAATGGGAATAAAACTCATTGGCATAAATATAACGATAAATTAATACCCACAATAAATAACGCCGGAACTAACCGGCGGGAAGAATTAATAATAAGCAGCAGACACCGGTACGTTGGCGATGCCCCGGCACTGATACTGCAACGTCACATGTTCGTTAAGACACAGCGCACCGCTGGTGGTTGTGCAGGTGGTAATCGGTTGACCATAGGCAAACGCGGTGGCGTAGCCCATCTGCTGGCAGGCTTTGTTAGCTTCAGAACGGGCAATATAGTCGTCGGTTTTGGCATTTTGCAAAATGGCCTGGCCGTATGTCAGGCGGACGATACCGCTATTGGCATCGACTTCACTTACGCTTGCCGCACGGGGAATCGAACATGCGGAAAGTGCCAGCAGGAAGGGGATAAGAATGAGGCTTTTCATCAATTCGCTCTGCGCAATCTGTCGTAACCTCATTCTAGCCTCCCTTCTTGTAGGCAATCCTTTGAATAGTCGCTATATCCGTGGGTTAATCCATTTGTGAGTCATAAATCGCCTGGAACTGTAGCTGCAGCTGGGAAAAGAGTTTGACCAGCGTTGGATCAAAATGGCTGCCTGAGTTGCGGATGATGATTTCATAGGCGCCTTCATGTGTGAAGCCGGGTTTATAGACGCGTTTTTGGCGTAAGGCATCGTAGACGTCGGCAATCGCCAGAATGCGAGCCTCCAGCGGAATATTCTCACCGGCCAGCCCTTCTGGATAACCTGAACCATCCCATTTTTCATGATGGTAGTGGATTATATTTTCGGCGATGGACCCCAGCGCCAGGCCTTGAATAATGCGCCAGCCTTTTACGGTATGCTGCTGAATCTGCTTAAATTCATCATCGGTGAGTTTGCCATTTTTACGCAGAATATGCTCGGGCACGGCAATCTTGCCAATATCGTGGAGCGAGGCATAGGTTTCGATGGCGCACACGGTTTTCGGCGGTAATTTGAGATGGCGTGCCAGCAGGCCGCAGTAGGCCGCCACCCGACGGATATGACAGCCGGTTTCATCATCGTGCACATGATTAATCGTCTCCATCGCCTCGACGATGCTGCGGTTTATCGCGCGATTTTTATTCATATGCCGCCACATCATTAGCATCATACTGAGAATAAATACCAGCAATGCCAAAAGCCCGGCGCTGATTATCTGTAATGCATTTTTACTCAGTGAAGTCGACGTGGCGGTGCTGGCAGGCGGGATGATTTGATGATGATAGCTGGATATGAGATGCACCTGCGTCAGTAGCGCATGCAGGGGATGGTTGGTGCTTACCCAGGTACCAATCTGGTAGCTGGAATGGGTCAGCCCGGCAACCTTCAGCGCCCCGCGAAACAGATCGCTCCCGCGTAGCGCCTGCTCAAGCGACGATAAATCGCCGAGGATATAGTCGATGGCATTACTATCAATGGCGTCCAGCAACTCATCAATGGACGCGCGGGATATCAGCGTGACGTCGGTACCAAACCGTTGGCGCAGATAAGAGGCGGCGAATGAGCCGCTGATGACTCCAATACGCTGGTGGCGCACCTGTTCTTCATCAACAATAAAAGGTTGCCCGACTTTGTTGTAATACGCGTTATACCAATTTGCCAGCGGTCCAACCAACCCTTCCATTTGCGCGCCGTTGCGCACATCAAAAATATCAGCAAGATGGATGGGCCAGTTTTCATTCTGCATTCGTATCATATAGTTATCGACGAACTGCACGTCGACGTTGATATTCAGCAGTTCACGCAGGTCGTTCACCAAACTGATGGCGCTGCCATGATAGCCCTGATCGTCCTTCCAGATAATTGGGGCGAAACTCTCATTCTTGGGCAGCCAGAGGGATAGGTGATTTTCCTGTAGCCAGGCGCGCTCTTCGTTGGTGATGGTCAAATGATGACGGAGGAACTCTATCTGGCATTGTTCCTCCAGCGCCTTGAGTTTGCCGCTTTGCTGCCACTCGTTAATCAACTGATTGATATTGTCGCGTAAATAGAGAAGTTCGTGGCTCAGTCCAAAGGCGGCGTTGGTGCGCAGGGTGCTGAATGGCCGAGAGAGGGTGTAATAATACTGTGGATTACCAATTTCCCGGTCTTCATTGATATAGAAATCCGCGCCGCCGCTGCGCAGAATCTGCAGCGCCTCTTTGCTGCTATCGACTTCGATAACTTTCAGAAATTTCAGCGCGGGATATGCCTGCTGGATAATTTCCTGCGTATGGTCGCTGCGGCGGAAGATGACCCGCGTATTCTCAAGGTCATGGATGGATTCTGCCTGGCGCGTAATGCTGGCAGCGACGAGAGAATTTTCAAACACACGTGCCGATAAAATAGCGTTATGTAGGTGAGTTTTGGTTTGTAACACGCTGGCGTAAAGGCCGTAATCATGGTGATGAAAACGTTGCGCGAAGGTAGTGCTGTCGATAGGGCGCAGCGTCAGATTATAACCGTAGCGTGAATTAATGGCGTGCAGAAGCTCAGTGTAAAAACCATGATATTGCCCGCGGCTATCGCGCCAGAATTCAAAACTGTCGGCATCAAGCACCCAAACCGGGATGGGGGCGGCAGACGTTTCTTTCTGTGGAGGTGCGGCAAGAGAGCGGGTCGTGCAAACGAGTAACAGGGTCAGTAGAACAAGGAGACCCAGCCCGTGTCGAAAAAATCGGCAGTCCTGTGTCACAAGTCAGTTCCTTTGCGATGACTATTCTATCCATTTAATAGCGTATAAAAAGCAGGGACTCTTCTATCCCAGCCTTAGTCTAATCGACCATTTGGCCAGTAGACAGTAAATAATTAAGCGTTTATGTAATGATTTATCAATTAGGTGAATGGCAAAAGTGTGACCGCATTGGTAAAAATCAAAACGTTTTTTCATAAAATTTGAAAGTGCGTTTGTCAGGTAGTAAGGTTAGCGTAATGTAATCGAACGATTGCGGGCGAGCCCGCGTAGCTTTCAGGAGAGGAAAGAATGAAAATTGCACTGATGATGGAAAATAGCCAGGCCAGCAAAAACGCGACTATTCATCATGAGTTAAAAGCCGTGGCCGATGAAAAAGGCTTCCCGGTCTATAACGTGGGTATGTCTGATGAAAACGATCATCATCTGACTTACATCCACCTGGGCATCATGGCCAGCATCCTGCTGAACTCGAAAGCGGTAGACTTCGTTGTGACCGGCTGCGGTACCGGCCAGGGCGCGCTAATGTCTCTGAACATCCACCCAGGCGTGGTTTGTGGTTACTGCCTGGATCCAGCGGATGCTTTCCTGTTCGCACAGATTAACAACGGTAACGCGCTGTCTCTGGCCTTCGCGAAAGGCTTTGGCTGGGGTGCTGAACTGAACGTCCGTTACATGTTCGAAAAAGCCTTCACCGGTCGTAACGGCGAAGGTTATCCGCCAGAGCGTAAAGAACCTCAGGTCCGTAACGCGGGCATCCTGAACCAGGTGAAAGCCGCTGTCGTAAAAGAAAACTATCTGGATACCCTGCGTGCGATTGACCCGGAACTGGTGAAAACCGCCGTTTCCGGCCAGCGCTTCCAGCAGTGTTTCTTCGAGAACTGCCAGAACAAAGAAATTGAAGCCTTTGTTCGCGAGATTCTGGCATAAGCCAGACAGCCATGGCGCAATAAAGAAAAGCGCGATGCGTTCAAAGCCGAACCGTTAAGGGGAGGTTGAACGCACCATAACGGCTCCCATAACAGGGAGCCGTTTTTTTATGTTTGTAACATAGGCTCCATACCCGGCGGCGCTCCGCCTGGATGGGCTACACCAGGCACACATAACCTGTGCCCGGGGAATACGGTATCAGGCACACAAAAAAGGAGCCCGTAGGCTCCTTTGGCGTAATTGCGACCTAAATCAGAACTGATAGCTGGCGGTCACGCTGACGTTACGCGGTTCTCCATAGACAATCGACCCGTCGATATTGGTATCGTAGGTTTTGTCGAACAGGTTATTGAGGTTACCCTGCACGGAGAAGTTTTTGGTGAACTGGTAGCGGGTGAACAAGTCGACTAACGCGTAGCTGCCCTGTTCGGCGCGGAAGGTACCAAATGAGGTCACGGTATCTTTATACACGCGGTTCTGCCAGTTAACGCCGCCGCCAACGGTCAGCTCAGGCATTGCTGGCAGGCGATAGCGGGTAAACAGCTTCATGGTGGTGCGCGGCAGGTTCGGGTTAATCGCGTTGCCTTCGTTATCTTCAGCAACATAGCGGGTGGCGCCAAAGGTCATCTGCCAGTTATCGGTCAGCGCGCCGTTAATCTCAAACTCGACGCCTTTACTGACGGTACCGTCCGCGGTGGCATAGGCGGTTTCGCCATTGCTGCCTGAAATCGGTACGCCGGTAGACTGCGCCAGGTTGTCCTGCTCAATACGGAATACCGCAAGGCTGGTGGTCAGGCGGCTGTCCATCCAATCGGATTTCAGACCCACTTCATAGTTGTTACCGGTAATCGGCTTCAGGTATTGCCCCGAACTACTACGCTCATTCTGTGGCTGGAAGATGGAGGTATAGCTGGCGTAGGTGGACCAGTTATCGTTGATATCCAACACCAGGCCCGCATACGGCGTAGTGTGGTTCTGCTCCATATTGTAGGTCAGCGTGCCGACGCTCCAGTTGGTGTAGCGCGCGCCAACAATCAGATGCAGTGGATCGGCCAGCGTGATGCGCGTCGCGGCGTACAGCGACTTCATCCGCGTCGTGTCGTCTTGCGCCAGGCTTTGCGGATTCCAGTTGGTTTCCGGGAAGCTGGCACTGTTGAAGTTATTAAAGTTGCCGATGGCATCCGGGAAGACGTTATCCCACGAGCTGAAGTAGCGATTGTTCTGTTTGCTGTAGCTGCCGCCGAGCATCAGGTTATGCTGGCGACCGAACAGGTCATAGCTACCGTCGGCGTACAGATCCAGTGCATCCACTTTCCGCTTACCGCTGTTCCAGCCGGTTCCGCCGACGTATTCATAGTCAGGGCCGTAGCTGCCGTACGGGCCAACCAGTGAACCGTTGGCCTTGTTCACATAGGCATCGATATACATCATTTTACTGTCGAACTTCACCTCGGAGTGGGTGGCGTTCAGCGTGGCCTGCCAGGTATCGGCAAAGCGCTGGGTCAGAGACATGAAGACTTTATTGATGTCTTTATCGTTGTAGGCCCAATCCGGCGAAGTGCTGTGCGCACGATCGTAATGGTTGGTGCTGCCATCGGTATTCCAGCGAGGCAGGCCGCCCCAGGTCGGGCTGTTGATGTCGATACGTTGATACTCATAGCCCACGGAAAGGCTGGTGGTATCGCCGAGGTCGGCATCAAGAATACCGGAGAAGAAGGTTTTGTCGTTGTTGTAACGGTCAAGCCAGGAGTCATTGTTTTGATAACCGGCCACAATACGCGCGCGCACTTTTCCGTCTTCGGTCAGCGGGCTTTGCAGGTCGGCGACGTAACGTTGTTTATTCCATGAGCCATATTCGGCGGACAGGTTGCCTTTAAATTCCTGACTGGTGGCATGTTTGCGGACCATGTTGATAGAGGCCGAAGGGTTCCCGGTTCCGGTCATCAATCCGTTTGCCCCGCGTACCACTTCCACACGTTCAAATAGCGCGGTATCAGAGAGCGCATCGCCCAGATTCCAGCGAGATTCAAAATAGGTCGGAATACCATCGACCATATAGTTATCAATCTGGAAACCGCGAGAGTAGTAGCTGGTACGGTCGGAGTCGGCCTGGCTGCTGGTGATGCCGATGGTATTGTTCATCACATCGCCCAGGGTTTGCAGCTGCTGATCCTGCATGCGCTGCTCGCTGGTGATACTCACGGACTGCGGAATATCGCGCTGGATCATCTGCATTTTGGTGCCCGCAGTGGTGGCTTTAACGCTGTAGTCCTGCTGCTGCGTGTCGCTGCTGGAGCCTGAGGATCCTTCGACAACGATAGTCTCTTCGGTGTTATCAGCGGCCTGGCCGAGCTGAGGGTAGAGTGCCAGGGCGATACCCATAGCAATCAGCGACGGCGCGAGGCGACCATCCCGGGTGGTGGAAGTGAAAGACATGGTAAGTCCTTATCAATGATAGTTATTTTTCTCCGGAACTCTGCGGTCCCGGTCGAGATTTGCCACATGCAAATGCATTGTTGTGAATGCAAATGAGAAATATACGCATTTTTATTAAAATGTAAACAGAGGTAAGCGACGGATTTCATGGGAATGAAATAGCTTTTCAGTTCATAAACACAAGGGGCGACCGATACACGATTAAAAATCGGGTCGTTTAATTAATCAGCACACCGTCAAAGTGGAGAGAGGCAAAGAAAAAGACCCTATGGAAGAGAGAGGAATACGGATACGGACTGAGATTTTGCCGTTAGTGGCTCTTTGCCTACGACCTGGGGGAAGGCTTTGGGGCTCTGAACAACTGATACAGGATCGACTTTGGCGGCATCTTTATCTAAATATCAATAATAATCTGCGGTCTATCATTAGGGTAAATATATTAAAAACGAGATGGCTATAACAATAATATATTGATTTTTTATTTTTTTTCTTTTCTTTCACAACGAGATTCGGAGAGCAATGTTTTTTTCTTGTTTGCACAAGATAGGTTGTTTTAATGAGTCTCATCCTGGATATTTACCTCCGAATAATTCTCTTTGTGGACATTATTAATGTAATTTATGGAATGATATTATTTATTGATTGATCGTCGTAAACGATCGATAACCGCATCATCGATCGTTATTAACAATTGGACGCGTTTTAATACTGGGTCTACTTTTATGCCGCTGAAGATTGTTTAATTTGAGAAATTAACTTTATTAATTGATCTGGTTAATTAGTTTCTTATTTAGGCAAGATTCGCAGAACGCGTTTGGTTTGTTTTTTTAATGGCGAACGTTTTCAGATGGAATTATTTTTTTATTAACAGGAGTTATTAGAAATGAAGAAAGTATTATTTGGGATGTCTATGCTTGCGGCTTTAGTTGCTTCCGGTTCTGCACTGGCGGAAGAAGCCGTAACCTACGGCCAGGATCTTAGCACAATTACTGTGCGTGGTACTGTGACTTCCGGAACCTGTCAGATTGCTGTCAATAATGGCGCAGCGGTTGTTCTGGATACAATCGAGACGGCAAAGTTTGTCGCAAATAGCACTCCATATTATGCCACCCCTTTCGCTATTGAATTTACGGGATGCCCGGTTGCAGTAAAAACAGGCACCGTTAAATTTGTATCACAGGGCACCGATATTGATGCAATGACTGGCTACCTGAACAACTCGACGAAACCGGAAAACCAAGGCGCGCCAGGCGTGCAGGTTGCTCTGGAATCAGCTGATTCTACCGTGCTGAAGCTGGATGCGGATTCGCTGGATGTCACTCTCACTGATGGTGCAGGTAAGCTGGCTATGAATGCAGCGTATGTGGCGACTGATACCACCAAAGTCGGTCCTGGCGTGGTTAATAGTATGGTGACCTTCACTGTAGATTATATCTAATAAACACGACGCTCTGCCGTCTGCTACCGCAGATGGCAGAGTTTAAACGATCGCAACGTTTGAGTTCAGCAAGGAAGTGCTTATGTCGTTGTTTACCGGTAAAACCCTTATTGCCGCGGGTTTCTGCGGGTTATTTCTTCTCTCTTTCTCCGCGCAATCCGGCGTGGTGCTGTCATCCACTCGTGTGATTTACGCCCAGTCAGCGCATGAAAAAACGATCAAAGCGACCAACCGTGGCACTGGACCAGTGCTTGTCCAGACCTGGATTGACGATGGGCGCGAATCTCAGTCGCCGGATAAACTCAATTTACCGTTTATGGTTACGCCGCCCGTTGGGCGTCTCGATCCAGGGCGTGAGCAGACCATCAAAATTACTGCGTTGAATAACCATTTCCCGCAGGATCGTGAATCCGTGTATTGGCTCAGTATGCTGGAAATACCCGCGAAATCAAAAACGGCGGCCAATGCCAGTACGCTGCAGGTGGCACTGCGTACTCGAATTAAGCTGTTCTGGCGGCCGGATAATTTATCCGGTTCGGCGAGTGAAGCAGCCGAGAAACTCCAGTGGCAATGGGGCAGTGAAAATGGCAAACCCGCACTGATTGTCAATAATACTTCGCCTTATTACGTTTCGCTCACTCGGGCGGAAGTTAAATCAGGGGCCATGCAGTGGGCCGTTACGCCAAAAATGATCCCACCGCTTGCTAAAGAGACCCTGACCATTAATTCGCTGAAGTCTGTACCTGGGTCAGCGGAAATACACTATGTCGCCATCGGTGATCTGGGAAATACGCTGGATAACAATCAGAAAATTAAATAATTCATCGTTGTTCATCTGGCTCATGGGAAATAGAACATGGATTGCACGACGTCCCGCTGGCGGCTCCTGCTTATTACACTCGCCTGTTATCCGATTCTGTCCTCGGCGCAGGAAGAGGTGGAGTTTAACAGCAACTTTCTAATGGGCAGTAATAAAATTGATACTTCCCGTTATGCGAAAGGCAATCCTGTCGCGCCGGGTGATTATCAGGTCCTGGTTTATCTTAATAATAAGCCGTTCCTTAATGAACAGAGTCTTCACTTTCAGGATAACGGTACGGTACAGGCTGAGCCGTGCCTGATGCCTTCGCTGCTTGAGCGCCTCGAAATAGACAGCAGCAAAGCGGTTACGCCCATTCCCTCCGAAGAGAAGTGTCTCGATGACTTAGCCCGCTATTTCCCGGGCTCTTCGGTCAACTACGATCCACTTAACCTTCGGCTGGATATTGTCGTTCCGCAGATTTTCTTACAGCACATTCCGAACGGTACGGTCCCCCCATCGCGTTGGGATAACGGTATGCCGGCATTGTTGCTCGCCTACGACACCAACTACTACCATCGGATCAGCAGCAGCAATGATTCCGACACGGCTTACGCCGGGCTTTCCTATGGTGCCAACCTTGGCCCATGGCGGTTACGCGCGCGCGGTTCGCTCAACTGGGATAGCGATAGCGGTAAAACGGAATACGACAGCCAGGATATTTACCTGCAGCGCGATATTGCGGCGCTGCGTGCGCAGATGATCCTGGGGGATTCCAGCACCAAGGGCGATGCTTTTGATACCTTGAAAATTCGCGGCCTGCGAATGTACACCGACACACGGATGTACTCCTCCAGCGTGAATAACTACGCGCCGCTTATCCGCGGGGTGGCAAACAGCAACGCCAAAGTCACGGTGAAACAAAACGGCTCGACTATCTACCAGACGACGGTACCACCTGGCCCCTTTACCCTGACGGATGTGGTCCCCAGCGGCTACGGTAACGATCTGGACGTTACGGTCGAAGAGGCCGATGGCAGCAAAACAACCTTTGTCGTGGCTTACTCCTCGGTTCCGCAGTTGATGCGTCGTGGTCATGGTCGCTGGGAAGTGGCTGCCGGGGAGCTTCATGATAATTCACTGAACCACAAGCCAAAGGTGGCGCAGTTCAACGGCTACTACGGCATGAGCGATATCATCACTGGCTATGGCGGGCTGCAGGGCAGCGACCAAAACTATCTCGCTGCCCTTGGCGGGCTGGCATTTAACACGCCTTTCGGCGCGCTGGCGGCGGATATTACTCATTCACGCGCTGAGTTTGATGATGATGGGCACAATAGCGAATCCGGAGAGAGCTACCGTCTCACCTACAGCAGTCTGCTGTCGGCGACGCAAACGTCGTTTAGCCTCGCGGCCTATCGCTTCTCGACGCGGGGATATCTGACCCTAAAAGATGCTGCATCGCTCAACGACGATCTGCGCGACGGTACGATTGAGGATCTGAGCCACTACCAGCGCCTGCGCGATCAGCTCCAACTGAACATCAGTCAGCCGCTGCGTTGGGATGGCGAGGATCATGGCTCATTCTATTTGTCGGGTACCTGGCAAACCTACTGGGGCGGCTACGCCGATACCCAACAGTATTCGGCCGGTTACAGCAACAGCTGGAAAGCGGTTAGCTATAGCGTCTCAGCTCAGCGCAGCTATGACAACGAAGGCCAAAAAGACGACAGCGTCTACCTCAACTTTTCCGTGCCGTTCAGCGCCTTTACCCACGATAACCACAACCCCGCAGGCTTCAACATGCTCAGCGGTGGCATCAGCAATAGCGGCCACGGCAGCACTCAGCTTAATACCAACGCCAGCGGCGCGACGGAAGACAACAAGTTTAGCTATAGCGTCAACGCAGCCACAGGATTCGGCGGCGGTGACAGTTCAAGCTCTTCGTCGGTGGGCACTTATCTGACATGGAATGGCCCTTACGGCCCACTCAATGCGTCGGCATCGGTGACCGACGGCGAGGGGAGCCAGTATTCGTTGAGTAACAGCGGTGGGGTGATTGTGCACTCCGGCGGCGTTACCTTCGCACCCGACAGTATCGGCAGCGATAGCGCGATTGCGCTGGTGCATGCCGAGGGTGCAGAAGGGGCGAAGCTGACGATGGGTGATGGCGAGATTGGCCGTTCCGGTTATGGCATGTCGACCTATCTGTCGCCGTACCGGGAAAACCAGGTTGGTCTGAATATCGATGGTCTGGAGAACGACGTGGAGATAAAAAGCACCAGCACCACCGTTGTCCCGACCAGTGGTGCAGTGGTTGGCGTTAACTTCGAAACCGATCAGGGGCAGTCGGTACTGCTGATGTTGGCGCGCGACGATGGCGGAGATATTCCGCTCGGCGCATCGGTGCGCAATGAGAAGGGCGACGAGGTTGGTAACGTCGGCCAGTCCGGCTACGCCTATGTTCGCGGTATCGCCGATACCGGCACGCTGCAGGTGGTTTGGGGGGCCAGCTCTTCTGATATGTGCGCCGTGAGGTACAGCATTCCTGCCGATCCGCAAAAGGCGGCGAAGACTATCGTTCTTTCCGGTCAGCGCTGCCAGATGCATGCCGTGGCGAAGCCACAAGCAGGGAGTGTCAAATGAAGTCTTTCGCATTATCGATAACCAGCCTGCTCCTGACCTGCGGCCTGTGTTCATCACCCGTTGAGGCTGAGCCAGTGGTTGGCGGCAATATTGATGTGACCTTCACCGCCACCGTGGCTGACACCACCTGCGTGGTTAACGTGGTCGGCGGCAGCGGAGACGGTAAAAACCAGACGGTGGTGATTGGCGACAGCGCCGGAGAGGTCTCAATGGATGCGATCGTCAGCGGCGACAGCGCGGCGACAGCGCGGCGACAGCCGGTTTTAGTCTGCAGGCGACCGAATGCCCGGCAGCAGGCACGCCGAACTTTTTCACCACCATTGAAGCCGATGTCGCTCCTCAGGCAGGCAACATGCTGCTCAACAAGGCAGAAGGTCTACAGGCCGCACAGGGGCTGGGTATTTCGCTCAGCCGGGCCGACAGCCCGGATACGCCGCTGACCCTTAATCAAAAAATCGACTATGGCACCTTTGGCTGGCAGGAACTTGTTAAAGACAATTTTACCCAGTCCGTACAGGTTCCGCTGATCGCCAGGATTACCGCCACCGTTGATCCCGCCCTTGCCAAAGCGGGCAACGTGCAGGCGACGGCCGTTTTTCACTTCGATTACAACTAGCGGACGATGCAGCCCATGAACCGAAATTTGGCAGTACTTTCTCGTACTTTATCGCTGACGCTCTCCGCTGCCTTACTGACGGCGCTTTATGCCCCAACCAGCTGGGCGATTGATGATGTCCAGGTCAACTTTACCTCTACCGTGGTGGCGGGGACCTGTCAGGCAGAGCTGAAAACCAG
This sequence comes from Kluyvera huaxiensis, assembly GCF_040149365.1. NCBI lineage: Bacteria > Pseudomonadati > Pseudomonadota > Gammaproteobacteria > Enterobacterales > Enterobacteriaceae > Kluyvera > Kluyvera huaxiensis. The sequence goes on along the minus strand of NZ_JBEFLV010000020.1, from coordinate 43,289 downwards.
CGGCGGCGCACTTCTTACCGACGGCACGCTGGCCTTTGGCGACGTCTATAAAAGCCAGGTGCAGCAGGGAAATGCCTGGCAAAACTTCTCGGTAAGCTTCAGCCATTGCCAGGGAGTAAGCAGCGCCACGGTGCAGGCATCCGCCGGTGCCAATGGGCTTTGCAACGGCGTCACCTTCGGCGGGGCTGGGGATGCGACCGGCGCCGCCGCTGAAATTTACCGTGATGCTGACGGCAGCGGGATGCTGCTGAACTGTAGCGACACGCTCTCTTCCGCGCAAACCTTTGACCCCAACGCCAGCGCCGATATGCCGTTTTCCACCCGTCTGGTGGTCGCGCCAGGAAAAACCAGCGCCGACCTGCACAGCGGCAGTTTCAGCGCGCCGGTCACGTTTACCGTCAATTACCAATAACGGGAGCCTTAAGATGATTGCCGCTGCCAGAAAAACGAGCGCGATATCGCTCATCGGCATGCTGTTGCTGACTGTCTGCCGCCCTGCGGCGGCGAGCCAGGCGCTGGATATGACCATTACGGCCAATTTGCTTGATGACCACTGTGCCATTCAGGTTGAGCCCGCCACGGTAGTGTTACCCACCGTCGAGGTGCGCACCCTCGAAGATGATCCCCAGACCCCAACGGATTTCGGCTCGCAGGCCTCCTTTAACGTGGCGGTCAACGAGTGCGACAACGTCGATCAGCTATCTGCGCTGCACTTTTCAATCCAGCCCGTCAGCGGCGTGAGTCCTGCGGATTTTAAGCAGGTATTTGCCAACGATCTGCCTGCGCAGAGCAATGGTGCGCAGGGCGTAGGGGTGGTGGTGTTCTGGCATGACGGCCAGCAAAACGTGCTGAAAAGCGATGGCACCTCCGATGTGGTGGTACCCACCACCGAGAGCGACTATCGCCAAAGCTACGCCTTTGACGTGCGCTATCAAAAAATCGGCAGCGTCAGCGCCGGGCTGGTGTCGGCGGTGTTGATGGTCGACGTGGAGTATCAGTAATGCAAAGGAGAAATGCGGTGAGTTGTTTAAACAGGATGGGGTTAATCCGCCGAATGCTGATATCCGTGCTGGGCGTTGGGCTGTTTGTATTTCACCTCGCAGGCGCGCAGGCGAAGGTGAATGACTGCTATATGAGTAACAGTTATCTCAATAAATATGGGGCGGGGAAGACCCTCAATATGGGTGACGTTACGGGGATGTTCGATAGCATCACCGGAGCCCCGGCAAGCGATGTGCTGCTGGGGATGAAGACCATTGATCTGTTCGATAACGATGACGATCTGGAGTGCTCAGACAGTTCTGGCGACAACAGCGTTACTGTCTTCGGGATGAGTAACGTGCCAGCCAGCGGGATTGCCGGTACTGATTCGAGCGGCCGCACGCTGTATCTGGTTAATCAGGATATGCCAGGCATTGCCTACTCCATGGAAATTATCTGTCAGGGGGGTGATGAGTCCGGTGAGTGCCAGGGGCATTCCGGGGACACGATTCCGATTGTTGCTGGCAGCACGGCCACCTGGATAAACCAGGATGGTCACCCTTGGGATGACATGAAGGCGATTGGTTCCAGGAAATCGGGGATGAATTTTAAGCTTAATGTCTATTTCTGGCAGCTTCCTTCATGGCAGCCGTTTCCTTTCGATGGCGATTACGCCGGTAGTCGTTATGGATTGTTTTCTATGCGGTTCGGTTCATCTGCAAAACATGGTATTTCCTACTATTTCGATGTTCATCTGGTACCGAAAACGCCGACCTGCGATACCCATATCAGCGTTGACGGCAACCCTTCTGCGGTCATCAATCTCGGCGACGGTATCACCCCGCAGCAGCTCTCCGGCGACAGCACCGACAAGGTGCCCTTTACTCTGGTCGTCGATAACTGTAGCGCCACCCTGAACAACGTCTACGTCAAGATGACCTCCACCAGAGTGGATAGCAACAACGCCACGCTGCTGGGCCAGCAGAGCGGCAGCGCCGCGGGCGTCGGGGTCAAAATTACCGATACCCAGGACAATCCGCTGTCGCCGGACGGCGCCAGCGTGCTGACGTTCCCCTACACCGGCACGGTTAACCACCGCGAGATGCCTATGCAGGCACAGTTGGTTAGCGACGGTACACCGGTGCAGCCGGGGGATTTCCAGGCCTCGGCGACCTTCAATATTAGCTATGACTAAGCAAAATTTACCCCTCATCTATAAGGAACAGCGATGAAAACGTTAAAAGCAGGAAAGACCCTTTTTAAACTGAGTGCCATGTCCCTTGCCGTGGGGCTGGGGCTTGGTGCTATCGCCCAGGCGAGCGCCGCCGTGGTGGTTGATGGCCGCAAATCGCCTGACACCAAAGTCACGATTGCGGACACCGGGGCGACGGTGGTGAATATTAGCGGCGCCAGTTCAGGAGGCGTTTCCCATAACACCTTTACCCAGTTCGACGTAGACCCGACCGGCGTGATTCTTAACAACAGTTCCACCGGCAGCAGCACCACGCTTGGCGGCGATATTGCGGGTAACAGCAATATGTCGGGCGGCAGCGCCACGGTGATTCTTAACGAAGTAAACTCCCGCGACCCGAGTCAGCTAAACGGCATGGTCGAAGTGGCCGGGCAGCAGGCGGCGGTGGTCATTGCCAACCCGTCAGGCATTTCCTGCGACGGCTGCGGGTTTATTAACGCCAGCCGCTCCACGCTGGTGACAGGGACCGCCGAAATGAGCAACGGCGAGCTGACCGGCTTTAATGTTAACGACGGCCAGGTGGTGATCACCGGTAAGGGAATGGATGACCGCAGCACCGGCTATACCGACATTATCTCCCGTTCGGTGAAGGTCAACGCCCAGCTGCAGGCGCAGGATCTGCGCATCGTCACCGGCAGTAATCACGTCGATTACGCGACCCTGGCGACCCGCGGTATTTCGTCTTCTGTGTTCAGCAAACCGTCTCTGGCGGTGGATGTCTCCAGCCTCGGCGGCATGTACGCCAATAAAATTCAGCTTATCGGCACTGAAGACGGCGTGGGCGTGCGCAATAACGGCACTATCTCTGCCAGCGATACCCTTTCGCTGAGCACTAAGGGCAAGCTGGAGAATAACGGCCTGATTGCCGGTGGTGAAGTGGCGATTGATACACACAAAAATACCCTCGATAACGACCACGGCACACTGCAGGCCGAGCGCGCGCTGACCATTAACAGCGGGAATATCGATAACAACGTCGACGGTGCCATCGTCTCCAACGGCACCCTCACTATCGATACCCACGGCCAGTCGCTGGATAACGCCGGGCAGGGGATCTCCGGTAACGGCGCGGTAAGCATAACTGCCGATGAAATCGATAACAGCAGCTGGATTGCCAGCAACAGCACCCTGACGCTGAATACTGACTCACTGAATAACAGCGGTAGCATCTATGGCCAGGATATCTCCGCGACGGCGAAAAAAGTCAGCAATGGCGGCTCCGTTCAGGCCAATAATAGTCTGCAGGTGGATGTGGACGATATCGACAATCACGGCAAAATCACCGCCGCGGATGCCAGCATTTATGCCGGACACGCTTTTGATAACGAGGGTGGTGAAGTCGCCACCACCCACTCGCTGTTAGTCAATACCAAGACGCTGACCAATACCGACGGTAAGCTTAGCAGCGACGGTTCCCTGCAATTGGTCGTCAACAAGCTGGATAACACGGCAAATTGTTACGATAAGAATAGCGGCGGAGTCATTAACGGCGCGGAGGTTACGATCAAGGCCGATAACCTTGATAACGACCGCGGTACTATCTCCGGCAATAGTATCAATATCACCGGCAATGACATTGATATTGGGAATGGGAGCCTGATGGCCACCGGGGATATCGCGATTAATGCGAGCGATGATTTTTACACCGACAATGGCGGCGTTGTAGAGTCATCTGCCGGCAATATTACCGTTAATGCCGCCGATGAGTTGTCCAATGATGGCATAATTACGACCACTAAAAATATTTCTTTAACCGGCAAAGATATTTCTAATAACGGTGATATCACAACTATTGGCAATCTCAATATGTACGCCTCAGCAACTATTGAAAACAATAAAGGGGGATATATTTATGGTGCTAATAGCTTTAGCGTTGAAGCCGTAAAACGTATTGATAATGCAGGTGAATTTTATACGGAAAATAATGGCGTAATGAAATCTGACGCTATCAATATAAAACAGACTGGCGTTGTATACGCTAACAATACGACGTTTTATGTCAACAAAATGAGTAATAAAGGGTCTATTTATGGTGCGTATACCAAACATTCCTATTGATCCTTTTAATCGTTAATATACATCTCACTGGCCACCGGGAAGGTGGCCAGTTTTTATTCTGACTTTATAAGAGCAAGGGATCTCCCCACTATGCGACGTCAGCTTGTGGCTTTTGTCTGCTATTCCATTTTTATTCCGTTTTGCCCCCACGTCATGGCTGACAGCGGCCCGGTCATCCATCCCTCTACAAGCCAAACCGACAATCAGAAAGCCCGTCAAACGCAGCTTACGCCGCAGGGCACCGAAGTGATGGCGAGCAAAAGCACGCTGCGCCCCGGCGAGCTGGACTTTCCGCAGGAAACGCCCTGTTTTACCCTCAACCGGGTGGTGATTGATAATCGCCCGGCGCTGCCGCAGTGGCTGCCGTTGAAATCGCTGCTTAAGCAGGCACAGGGCCGCTGCCTGGGGGCGAAAGGAGTTAATCTGCTGGCGCGTGCGGTGCAAAACCAGATTATTGCCGGCGGCTACATTACCAGCCGCGTGGCAATTCCCAACCAGGATCTGCGCACCGGCGAACTGCATTTACGGCTCCAGCCCGGCAAGGTTGGAGAAATTCAGTGGCGCGATGGCAGCCAGCAGAACGTGCATTTTGGCAATACGCTGCCGCTCTCCTCGGGCGATTTGATGTCACTTCGCGCGCTGGAGCAGGGGCTGGAAAACCTCCAGCGGGTGCCGGGAACAACAGCGAGTATTAAGCTGAAACCGGGTGCGCACGACGGCGAAAGCGATATCGAGATGTCACGCCAGCAGGCGAAACTCTGGCGCCTCGGCGCGTGGGTGGATGATGCGGGGAGCAAATACACCGGGCGCTATCAGGGCGGCGGCACGCTGTATCTGGATAATATCACTACCCTCGACGACCTGATTTATCTCTCGGCGGGCGGCGGACTGCAAAACCAGGGGGATAAAAATTCAAAGTACGGTACCGCCTATTATTCGGTGCCGTTCGGCTGGTGGTCGCTGGATCTCTACGCCAGCCGCGACAAGTACACCCAGCGGGTGGTGGATGGCAGCAATACCTATGAATACAGCGGCGATGAACGAAATCTTAGCGCCACGCTTAACCGCATGCTGTTTCGCAGCGGCTATCAGAAATTACAGGCCAGCCTCCAGGTGCTGAAGCGCGACGACGAATATGACCTTAACGATACGGAAATTCTCGTCCAGGCACACGACATGGCCTCGTGGCGCGCTACCCTTGAGCATACGGCTTATCCGGGTAAGGCGGTCATTGATACCAAAGTCTCGTTCCAGCGCAACACCAGCTGGCTGGGGGCGGAACAGTCGGTGGAAGAGCAAACTGGCAATGCCGACGAGGGCTCGCGGCTTATCAATATTGACGTTGAGGCCAACGTGCCGTTCTCGCTGTTCAATCGTTCATTGAGCTGGCATCCGCACTACAGCCAGCAGATAACGCCGGATAAGCTCAATCTTCCCGACCAGCTTTCCATCGGCAATCGCTGGACGGTGCGCGGTTTTGACGGTGATACCACGTTGCAGGCTGACAGCGGCTGGTTCCTGCGCAACGATCTCAACCTGAATCTGCCTTCACTGGCGGCGCAGTTTTATCTGGGGATGGATATTGGTCGGGTCAGCGGACAGGGTAGCGAGATTTATTCCACCACCTATCTGGCGGGCGGCGTGGCCGGGCTGCGCGGGGTGCTGTGGAAAACCAACTACGATTTCTTTGCCGGTACGCCGTTTGTGCATCCAGATGAGCTCGACGCCAGCCCGCTGGTGTTGGGCATGACGCTGCGCTGGGAGTACTAAGAGAAACGGTGGATGGGAAAAATCCCGGCAGCGGGTGCTGCCGGGAACGGGGTCAGGCGAGGGCATTCTCTTCAAGCTGGCGCATAAACTGACGAACCCAGTCCATGCGGGTTTTGCGTTCGCTCAGATCCTGGAAGAACTTCAGCCGCGTCGGGCCATCAAGGCGATAGTGCTGCGGCTGTTTTTGCAGCAGGCCAATCAGCCACGACGGGTTAACGTGATTCTTCTCGGCAAACTCAACCACGCCGCCTTTCTCGTTGCCTTCCAGCTTGCGGATCCCCAGCTTTTGCGCCTGTTGGCGTAGACGGGCGATATCCAGCAGATTACGCGCCGCATCAGGCAGCAGGCCAAAGCGGTCAATCAGCTCAACCTTGATTTCATCAAGCTCATTCTCACCTTTGGCGCTGGCGATACGTTTATAGAACGACAGGCGGGTATTAACGTCCGGAATATAATCATCCGGCAGCAGCGACGGCATACGGAGCTCGACTTCCGTTTGCTGGTTGGTGAGATCTTCCAGCGACGGCTCGCGCCCCTCTTTCAGCGCATCGACGGCGTTTTCCAGCATCTCCATATACAGCGAGAAGCCGACGGACTCCATCTGCCCGCTCTGGCCTTCGCCCAGCAGTTCGCCCGCGCCGCGAATCTCCAGATCGTGAGTCGCCAGCGCAAAGCCCGCGCCTAAATCTTCCAGCGAGGCGATGGCTTCCAGACGTTTTTGCGCATCGGTAGTCATCGCTTTTGGATGCGGCGTCAGCAGCCAGGCGTAGGCCTGGTGGTGCGAACGGCCTACGCGGCCGCGTAGCTGGTGTAGCTGGGCAAGGCCGAAGTGGTCGGCGCGCTCGATGATAATAGTGTTGGCGGTTGGAATATCGATCCCGGTTTCGATGATGGTGGTACACACCAGCACGTTGAAGCGCTGGTGGTGGAAATCATTCATCACCCGCTCGAGTTCGCGCTCGCGCATCTGACCGTGGCCGATGGCAATTCGCGCTTCCGGCACCAGTTCCGCCAGCTTATCGGCGGTTTTCTGAATGTTTTCGACATCGTTGAACAGGTAGTACACCTGGCCGCCGCGCAGGGTTTCACGCAGAATCGCTTCGCGTACCACCAGGCTGTCGTATTCGCGGACGAAGGTTTTCACCGCCAGACGACGCGCTGGAGGGGTGGCGATGATCGACAGATCGCGCATTCCGCTCATCGCCATATTCAGCGTACGTGGAATCGGGGTGGCGGTGAGGGTCAGAATATCGACATCGGCGCGCATCGCTTTGATGCGTTCTTTATGACGAACACCAAAGCGGTGCTCCTCATCGACAATCAGCAGGCCCAGATCGCGCAGCTTCACGTCGCTTTGCAGCAGCTTGTGGGTGCCAATCAGAATGTCGATTTTGCCCTCGGCAACTTCCTGCAGGATTTGTGTTTGCTCTTTGGCGCTACGAAAACGCGATAGCATCTCGATGCGCACCGGCCAGTTGGCGAAGCGGTCACGGAAGTTGTCATAGTGCTGCTGCGCCAGCAGGGTGGTTGGCACCAGCACAGCCACCTGTTTGTGGTTTTCCACCGCAAGGAAGGCGGCGCGCATCGCCACTTCGGTTTTACCAAAGCCGACGTCGCCGCACACCAGACGGTCCATCGCCAGCGGCTGGCACATATCGCTCAGCACGGCGTTGATCGCCTGCGCCTGATCCGGCGTGGTTTCAAACGGGAAGCTGTCACAGAACAGTTGATACTGCTCGCGATCGTGCTTGAAGGCAAAGCCGGACTTCGCCGCGCGCTGGGCGTAGATATCCAGCAGTTCGGCCGCGACATCGCGCACCTTTTCGGCGGCTTTCTGCCGAGCCCGCGACCAGGCGTCGCCGCCCAGTTTATGCAGTGGGGCACTTTCATCCGCGCCGCCGGCGTAGCGGCTGATCAAATGCAGCGACGACACCGGCACGTACAGCTTGGCGTCGTTGGCATACATCAGCATCAAATATTCCGCGGTAATGCCGCCCGCTTCGAGCGTGGTCATTCCCGCATAGCGGCCAACGCCGTGCTCAAGATGCACCACCGGCTGGCCGATGTGTAGCTCTGCCAGGTTGCGGATTAAGGTATCCGGGTTGATGGTCCGCCGGGCGTCCTGGCGGCGACGGGCCACGCGCTCCCCGAGCAGATCGCTTTCGCAAATCAGCGCCCGGTTATGCTGGGTATCGATAAACCCGTGTTCCGCCGCGCCAAGCATCAGATAGCGCTGGTTATCAACGGCTTCATCAAGGCGCTGAATGCGCTTTGGCGCCAGCTTAATACGCGCCAGCAGTTCACCCAGCGCTTCGCGACGGCCCTCACTTTCGACCGAGAAAATCACCGGGCCGCTGAAGCCCTCAATGAATTTACGCAGGTTCTCCAGCGGCGATTTGTTCTGCGCCTGCACCGAGAGATCCGGCAGCGGCTGGAAGCCGAGGTTAACGTGGGCCGCTTTTTTCGCCAGGTGCTCGGTTTTGAGCTGCACGCGCGGCCATTTTTTCAGCTCGCCGTTGAGCTCGTCAACGCGTAGCCACAGGCGGTCTGGGGCCAACAGCGGACGCATCGGGTCAACGCCGCGATTCTCGAAACGCGCCTGCGCGTCGGCCTGGAAGCGGTTGGCGCTGGCTTCGATATCACCGGTATTCACCAGCAAGGTGTTCGCCGGGAAGTAGCTGAACAGTGGCGGCAGCGGTTCGCTAAAGAACAGCGGCTGCCAGTATTCGATGCCGGCAGGCAGCGTGCCTTTACTCACCTGCTGGTAGACATGCTCGGCGTCGCGCTTAACGTCAAATTGGTCGCGCCACTGGCTGCGGAACAGTTCAATGGCCGTTTTGTCGGTCGGAAACTCATGCGCTGGCAGCAGATTGATGGCGGTAACTTCTTCGAGCGTGCGCTGGCTGTCGACGTCAAAGACGCGCAGGCTGTCTATTTCATCATCGAAAAAGTCCAGACGGTACGGCTGCTCGCTACCCATCGGATAAAGATCAAGCAGCGCGCCGCGGGTGGCGTATTCGCCGTGCTCCATAACCTGATCGACGTGACGATACCCGGCGCTGTCAAGCTGCATGCGCAGTGCGTCACGCGACAGTTGCTGGCCTTTTTTCATCACCAGCGCATGGCCGTGCAGGAAACTGTGCGGGCAAACGCGCTGCATTAAGGTGCTGACCGGGACGATCAGCACGCCGCGCTTCATGGATGGCAGCTGATAGAGCGTGGACAGGCGCGAGGAGATGATGTCCTGATGCGGGGAGAAGCTGTCGTACGGCAGCGTTTCCCAGTCGGCAAGGTTCATCACCAGGTTGTCGGTGAACTGGCTGATTTCGTCGTGTAAACGCAGGGCGTTTTGCATATCCGGGGCGATTAAAACCACCGGGCCGGAATGTTGCTCTGCTATCTCTGCCACCAGCGTCGCGCAGGCGGCGCCGGTCAGTTCGCCAAGCAGGCGCTGTTCGCCGGGTTTGGTCGGTAGGGCATAACGGACATGTTCAGGCATGATCAGCGCACGTTCTCCAGAAAAAACCGTGTGTGTTCGTTCGCTTGCCGCCTGGAGGCGGCATGAATGAGTGGGTATATACACGGTAATGATATCAATTTTATGATCTTATTATCCGTGATGACGGCGGGAGTGCAACCGCTGAAAATTGCGATGCGCTATCAGATTAACTGTCTGCGCTGCTGGCTCAGCTTGCGATACTGCTGCGGCGACATACCAACCAGCTTGCTGAATGTACTGTAAAAACGGCTGCTGGAGCGGAACCCGGCGGTCATCGCCACGTCGAGAATGGTTTTATCGGTATCGCTTAACAGGGCGCGCACGTGGTTTATCCGCATCGCCGTAATGTACTGTTTTAATGTCAATTGCATGACCCGCTGGAAAATACCCATCGCGTAGTTGGCGTTGAGTTTGACGTGCTCGGCGACGTCGTTGATGGTCAGCGCCTGATCGTAGTTATCGGCAATAAATCCCAGCATCTGGCTGACGTAAAACTGCGCGTGGCGCGAGACGCTGTTTTTATGGGTACGTGAGGTTTTGTTGAGCAGAATCGGCTGCCAGCCTGACAGACTAAAACGCTTGAGCATCAGGCCGATTTCATCGATCGCCAACTGGCGAATTTGCTCATTCGGGCTGCTCATCTCTTGCTGCCAGCGCAGGACTTCAAAGGTGCTGAGCTGCTGGGTTGCTAATGATTTAATCACCATCCCGTGGGTGACATGGTTAATCAACTCCCGATCCAGTGGCCAGGAGAGAAAAAGATGCATCGGCAGGTTGAAAATCGCCATCTGCTGGCAATGCCCGATACGCGTGAGTTGATGCGGGGTACAGGCCCAGAACAGGGAGATATGCCCTTGTTTAATCTGCACCACTTCATTGTTGATCAAATACTCCACGTCGCCGTCGAACGGCACGTTGACCTCTACCTGACCGTGCCAGTGGCTGGTGGGCATAACATGCGGTCGGCGTAGCTCAATATCCATGCGTTGATATTCGGAATAGAGCGACAGCGGGCTGCGGGTCTGCTTTTCATCGCCATTGCACATATGCGGGTCGGGCGGCAGAAAGGTTATCGGCTCGGTACTCATCGTGACTCCATTTCCTGAATTGTCAGAATCATGCCAGCTTTGGCGTCGGCAGAGCGCGAATACGGACACATATCCAACACCTGTTATTCATATTAGAGCGAAAGTGAGGCCGGATACTCTGCTTTTCTGGTGATTTTATCCCAAAAGCTCAGATCGGAATGAGATCAGCATAGGATCTGAGTTTATGGGAATGCTCCTCAGGGAAGCTGGAAGTTTTTCGCCAGGCACCGTGCCACCATGAACGTGTTCACTACTGTTCTGGAGAGTCATGATGACAGCACCAAAGATTACCTTTATCGGCGCGGGTTCTACTATTTTCGTCAAAAATATTCTCGGCGATGTTTTTCATCGCGAGGCGTTAAAGTCGGCGCATATTGCGCTGATGGATATTGATGAAAAGCGGCTGGAAGAGTCGCACATTGTGGTGCGTAAATTGATGGATTCCGCCGGCGCATCGGGCCATATCACCTGCCATACCAACCAGAAAGCGGCGCTGCAGGATGCAGATTTTGTCGTCGTCGCCTTCCAGATTGGCGGCTATGAACCTTGTACCGTCACCGATTTTGAAGTTTGTAAACGCCACGGGCTGGAACAAACCATCGCTGATACCCTTGGCCCTGGCGGCATTATGCGTGCGCTGCGTACCATTCCGCATCTTTGGCAAATCTGTGACGATATGACGGAAGTCTGCCCGGATGCCACCATGCTGAACTACGTTAACCCGATGGCGATGAATACCTGGGCCATGTATGCCCGCTACCCGCATATCAAACAGGTGGGGCTGTGCCACTCGGTACAGGGGACCGCGGAGGAGCTGGCGCGTGACCTGGATATCGATCCTGCCACGCTACGTTACCGCAGCGCGGGAATTAACCACATGGCTTTTTATCTTGAGCTGGAACGTAAAACGGCCGATGGCAGCTATGTGAATCTTTATCCGGAACTGTTGGCGGCCTATGAATCAGGGCAGGCGCCGAAGCCAAATGTCCATGGCAACGATCGCTGCGAGAATATCGTACGCTACGAGATGTTCAAAAAGCTGGGCTACTTTGTTACCGAGTCCTCTGAGCATTTTGCCGAATACACCCCGTGGTTTATCAAGCCGGGACGCGAAGATCTGATTGCGCGCTATAAAGTGCCGCTGGATGAATATCCGAAACGCTGCGTTGAACAGCTGGCGAACTGGAATAAAGAGCTGGAAGAGTACAAAACCGCAGAGCGAATCGATATCAAACCGTCGCGTGAATACGCCAGTACCATCATGAACGCCATCTGGACCGGTGAACCGAGCGTGATTTACGGTAACGTACGTAACGACGGGCTTATCGATAACCTACCGCAGGGCAGCTGCGTTGAAGTGGCCTGTCTGGTGGATGCCAATGGTATTCAACCAACTAAGGTCGGGACGATCCCTTCGCATCTGGCGGCGATGATGCAGACCAATATTAACGTCCAGACGCTGCTGACGGAGGCCATTCTGACCGAAAGCCGTAGCCGGGTGTATCACGCCACGATGATGGACCCGCACACCGCGGCGGTACTTGGCATTGAGGAGATTTACGCGCTGGTGGATGACCTGATCGCCGCTCACGGCGACTGGCTACCGACCTGGCTGCAGCGTTAATACCCAACGACGCCGGGCGGTGTATCCGGCGTTTTACCTCGCACATAACAGCAGGCGGGCGCTGGTAACAGTGACCCGGTACCCTATGAGCATCTCTCTGAAAACAAAACTAAGTTACGGGTTCGGTGCATTTGGTAAGGATTTCGCGATCGGCATCGTTTATATGTATCTGATGTATTACTACACCGATGTTGTCGGTCTATCGGTCGGTGTGGTCGGGACGTTATTTCTGGTGGCTAAAATCTGGAACGCCATCAACGATCCGGTGATGGGGTGGATAGTCAATGCCACCCGTTCGCGGTGGGGTAAGTTTAAACCATGGATTCTGCTTGGCACGCTGGCCAACTCTGTGGTGCTGTTTTTACTGTTCAGCGCCCATCTATTTGAAGGGACGGCGCAAATAGTCTTCGTTTGTGTGACCTACATTCTGTGGGGCATGACCTACACCATCATGGATATTCCGTTCTGGTCGCTGGTGCCGACTATCACTCTCGATAAGCATGAACGTGAACAACTGGTGCCATTCCCACGCTTTTTTGCCAGCCTGGCTGGGTTTGTGACTGCCGGAGTCACGCTGCCCTTTGTGAACTACGTGGGCGGTGCGGATCGCGGGTTCGGGTTCCAGATGTTCACGCTGGTGCTGATTGCATTCTTTATTGTCTCGACGATTGTCACGTTGAGAAACGTGCATGAAGTCTTCTCTTCCGACAGCGAGGCCACCGCGGACAGCTCGCGCTTATCGCTAAAATCGATTCTCGCCTTGATCTACAAAAACGATCAGCTCTCGTGTCTGTTGGGCATGGCGCTGGCCTATAACGTGGCGTCGAATATCATCACCGGCTTTGCTATCTACTACTTCACCTATGTCGTGGGTGATGCGGATCTTTTCCCGTACTACCTGTCGTACGCCGGTGCAGCAAACCTACTGACGCTAGTGCTCTTCCCAAGGCTGGCAAAAGCGCTATCGCGGCGAATCCTGTGGTCTGGGGCATCGGTGATGCCGATACTGAGCGCCGGTGTGCTGCTGATGATGGCGCTGACGGGCTTCCACAATCTCTTGCTCATTTGCGTGGCAGGCGTACTCCTCAATATTGGTACCGCACTGTTTTGGGTGCTGCAGGTGATTATGGTGGCCGATACCGTCGACTACGGTGAGTACAAGTTTAATGTGCGCTGCGAAAGTATCGCCTATGCGGTGCAAACCATGGTGGTGAAAGGAGGGTCGGCATTTGCGGCGTTCTTTATCGCGGTGGTATTGGGGGTGATTGGCTACGTGCCGAATGGCGTTCAGTCGGTGGAAACGGTGCTCGGAATGCAGTTTATTATGATTGCTCTGCCCACGCTGTTCTTCGCCATTACCCTGGCGCTCTACTTCCGCTACTACCGGTTGAACGGCGATATGCTGCGTAAGATTCAAATTCATCTGTTGGATAAGTATCGCAAAGTACCGCAACCGACGCTGGCGACCGACGCGCAGCTTGCGCCCGTCGCGGCGGTGAGCGAAGTGAAGGCTTAACCATGGAATGGATCCCGCTAATTGGTTATCTGGCCGCAAGCCTGACAACGCTCTCTTTTTTGCCGCAGGCGATTAAGGTTATCTCCACCCGCAACACCCAGGGAATATCCGGGCTGATGTACGTGATGTTTGTGTGCGGATTAGTGATGTGGCTGATATACGGCGTGATGATTGAAGATACGGCGGTCAGTATGGCGAATCTGTTAACGTTGTTGTTTGCCTTGCCGATTCTGATTATCAAGCTGCGTCGAGGATAGCGGTTGAGGTAATCTCTCCGGCCAACACGGACAGCGTGTCGGCCGGAGAAAGCAATCAGGCGCTTATCAGGCCGTAACGCTTTAACTGCCGACAATGCACGCCCGCCAGAAAAATGACCGTTGTCAACGCGCCGAGCAGGGCGCAGAACATATCCGACTGGGTATCCCACGGATCGCCCTGGGTGCCGAGGAAATCATCCGCGCCTTGTCCCATCGCCAGTGCCGCCCACCATTCGATAAGTTCATAGGTGGCGCTAATGGCCAATGCCACGCAGCACACCAAAAACGCCAGCATCTTACGGCCACGAACAAATTGTCCACGGGCGAGAATTTCCCGCGCCGCCAGCGCCGGAACCAGCCCCTGGAAGAAGTGGCCCAATTTATCGTACGGGTTACGGCTGAGATCCAGCCACGCCTGTACATCAAAACCAATCGGCACTTTGGCGTAAGTGTACTGTCCGCCAACCATCAGAATAATGGCGTGAAAGAAAATCATCGCGTAGAGCAGGGGAGTCAGCGGGTAGCGTTTGGCCGTCAGCAGCAGCAATGGCACAATGATAATCACCGGTGTGACTTCCATAATCCACGTCACCTTCTCGGTGGCGCTGACGCCGGTGTAGATCAGAAACAGCGCCAGCAACAGGGCGCCTGCGGGTAACAACAGAGGATTTAAGCTGCGGATCATCATGAATTCGCGATTAAAGGGAAAACAACACTATTGACCGTTGCGATGGAAAATTCAATGTTCGGTGTTGTTCCGTCAGCGGAATGTCAGGCTTGGCTTACGGTTCAGTCATTTACCCATCCCGCTTTCGCTTATATACTCGTGCTTCTGCTATCAGCAACCAGACGGATTACATGTACCAACCTGTCGCACTATTTATTGGCCTGCGCTATATGCGCGGGCGGGCAGCGGACCGCTTCGGTCGCTTTGTTTCCTGGCTGTCGACCATCGGCATTACGCTTGGCGTAATGGCGCTAGTCACCGTTCTTTCGGTGATGAACGGCTTTGAACGCGAGCTGCAAAACAACATCCTGGGGCTGATGCCGCAGGCCATTCTGAGCGCTGAACATGGCTCGTTGAACCCGCAAAAATATCCTGAAGCGAGTATCAAACTGCAGGGCGTGACCCGCGTGGCACCGCTAACCACCGGCGATGTGGTGCTGCAAAGCGCGCGCAGCGTCTCGGTTGGCGTGATGCTGGGCATCGATCCGGCGCAAAAAGATCCGCTAACCCCGTATCTGGTGAACGTCAAACAGACCGACCTTGTGGCCGGGAAGTACAACGTGATCATCGGTGAACAGCTTGCCGGGCAGCTGGGCGTGAACCGTGGCGATCAAATTCGCGTCATGGTGCCGTCTGCCAGTCAGTTTACGCCGATGGGACGTCTGCCAAGCCAGCGTCTGTTTACGATAATCGGTACCTTCGCGGCCAATAGTGAAGTTGACGGCTACCAGATGCTGGTCAACATTCAGGACGCCTCGCGCCTGATGCTCTACCCGCTGGGCAACATTACCGGCTGGCGTCTGTGGCTGGATAAACCGCTCCAGGTTGACACCTTAAGTCAGCAAACTCTGCCGGAAGGCACCAAATGGCAGGACTGGCGCGAGCGTAAAGGCGAGCTGTTCCAGGCCGTGCGCATGGAAAAGAACATGATGGGCCTGCTGCTAAGCCTGATCGTCGCCGTGGCGGCGTTTAACATCATCACCTCGCTGGGGCTGATGGTGATGGAGAAGCAGGGAGAGGTGGCGATTCTGCAAACGCAGGGGCTGACGCCAAGACAGATCCTCACCGTCTTTATGGTGCAAGGCGCCAGCGCCGGGATCATCGGCGCTCTGCTGGGCGCGGTGCTTGGCGTGCTGCTCGCCAGCCAGCTTAATAATTTAATGCCGATAATCGGTGCGTTCCTCGACGGCGCGGCGCTGCCGGTCGCCATTGAGCCGCTGCAGGTTATCGTGATTGCGCTGGTGGCGATGGCCCTGGCGCTGCTGTCTACGCTGTACCCTTCCTGGCGCGCTGCCGCCACTCAACCCGCTGAGGCTTTACGTTATGAATAAGATCCTGTTGCAATGCGACAACCTGTGCAAACGCTATCAGGAAGGCACCGTGCAAACTGATGTTCTGCACGATGTCAGCTTCAGTATTGCCGAAGGCGAGATGATGGCTATCGTCGGCACCTCCGGTTCGGGGAAAAGTACGCTTCTGCATCTGCTGGGTGGCCTGGATACACCAACTTCTGGCGATGTGATTTTCAGCGGCCAGCCGATGAGTTCGCTCTCTTCAGCGGCGAAAGCCGAGCTGCGCAATCAGAAGCTCGGCTTTATCTACCAGTTCCACCATTTGCTGCCGGATTTCACCGCGTTGGAAAACGTGGCTATGCCGCTGCTAATTGGTAAAAAGAAACCGGCCGAGATCAACAGCCGCGCGCTGGAAATGCTCAAAGCGGTAGGGCTCGACCATCGTGCCAGCCACCGTCCTTCTGAGCTGTCCGGCGGCGAGCGTCAACGTGTGGCTATCGCCCGTGCGCTGGTGAATAACCCGCGTCTGGTGCTGGCGGATGAACCGACCGGCAACCTCGATGCTAAAAATGCCGACAGCATCTTCAAGCTGCTCGGCGAGCTGAACCAATCGCAGGGCACCGCCTTTTTAGTGGTGACTCACGATCTGCAGCTTGCCAAACGGATGGGCCGCCAGCTGGAGATGCGTGACGGTCGCTTAAGCGATCAACTAACCCTGATGGGAGCACAGTAATGGCTCCGTCGCTATCGTTACTGATTGGCCTGCGCTTTAGCCGCGGGCGTCGACGCGGCGGAATGGTGTCGCTGATTTCCGTTATTTCTACTGTTGGTATTGCGCTGGGGGTGGCGGTGCTGATCCTCGGCCTGAGCGCCATGAACGGCTTCGAGCGCGAGCTGAACAACCGTATTCTGGCGGTGGTGCCGCACGGTGAAATCGAAGCGGTGAATCAACCGTGGAACAACTGGCGCGCGGTGCTGCCAAAAGTCGAAGCGGTGAAGGGGATTGAAGCCGCCGCGCCGTACATCAACTTTACCGGGCTTGTGGAAAGCGGCAGCAATCTGCGCGCCATTCAGGTGAAAGGGGTTGATCCGCAGCAGGAAAGCAAGCTGAGTGCGCTGCCGAGCTTTGTGCAGGCCAATGCGTGGGCCAATTTCAAGGCCGGTGAGCAGCAGGTTATCCTCGGCAAAGGAGTTGCAGATGCGCTGAAAGTGAAGGCCGGAGATTGGGTTTCCATCATGATCCCCAACTCCAACCCGGAGCATAAGCTGCTGCAGCCTAAACGTGTGCGTCTGCACGTGACCGGAATTTTGCAGCTAAGCGGCCAGCTCGATCATAGTTTTGCCATGATCCCGATGCAGGATGCCCAACAGTATCTCGATATGGGGGACAGTATCTCCGGTATCGCCATCAAGGTGCAGGACGTGTTTAACGCCAATAAGCTGGTGCGCGACGCAGGTGAAGTCACCAATAACTACGTCTATATCAAAAGCTGGATTGGCACTTACGGCTATATGTACCGCGATATTCAGATGATTCGCGCCATCATGTATCTGGCAATGGTGCTGGTTATCGGCGTGGCCTGTTTTAACATCGTCTCCACGCTGGTGATGGCGGTGAAAGACAAAAGTAGCGATATTGCGGTGCTGCGCACATTGGGCGCAAAAGACGGGCTGATCCGCGCGATTTTCGTGTGGTATGGTTTATTATCTGGCCTGTTGGGCAGCGTATGCGGGGTGGTTATCGGGGTGCTTGGCTCCCTTTATCTGACCGGCATTATTAACGTGATTGAAAAACTTATTGGTCATCAGTTTTTATCTGGTGACATTTATTTTATCGACTTCCTGCCGTCTGAATTGCACTGGCTGGATGTCGTTTATGTGCTGGTCACAGCGCTGTTGCTGAGTCTGCTGGCAAGCTGGTATCCCGCCCGCCGCGCCAGCCGTATTGACCCTGCGAGGGTGCTAAGTGGCCAGTAATTTGACGTCCTGACCGTGCGGCTTTGCTGGTGCGCGCGTCAGATTACTCTATGAATTTTGAGTTGCAGGAAGATGGCAGACAAGTGAAGCCAGCGCACCTGCAGCTTGAAAGACGACGAGTATGAGAGGAATTGACAATGATGCATTATGGATTTGACATTGGCGGCAGCAAAATCGCACTTGGCGTATTTGATTCATCGCGCCAGCTTCAGTGGGAAAAACGAATACCTACGCCAAAAGAGAGCTATGAACGTTTTCTTGAGGCCGTGATCGGACTGGTAGTTGAGGCCGATGAGCGCTTTAATTGTCGGGGCAGCGTCGGCATTGGTATCCCCGGCATGCCGGAAACTGAAGGTGGCCTGCTGTATGCCGCCAACGTCCCGGCAGCCAGCGGTCAGCCGTTGCGTGCCGATCTGAGCCGTTTGCTGGAGCGCGATGTCCGCCTCGATAATGACGCCAACTGTTTTGCCATCTCAGAAGCCTGGGATGACGAGTTTACCCAATACCCGCTGGTCATGGGGTTGATTCTGGGTACCGGCGTGGGTGGCGGCATTGTGCAAAACGGTAAATCGATTACCGGTCACAGCTATATTACCGGCGAGTTTGGTCATATTCGTCTGCCGGTTGATGCGCTCGAAGTGGTGGGGCGTGATTTTCCGCTAACCCGCTGCGGTTGCGGTCAGCTCGGTTGTATTGAAAACTATTTATCCGGTCGCGGTTTTGCCTGGTTGTATAACCACTTTTACCAGCAATCGCTCACCTCGCCGGAAATTGTTGCCCTTTGGGAACAGGGAGATCAAAACGCCCGTGAACACGTCGAGCGTTACCTGGATCTGCTGGCCGTGTGCCTCGGCAACATACTGACCATCGTCGACCCGGATTTGCTGGTGCTTGGCGGAGGATTGTCTAATTTTACAGCGATCGCCGATGGACTTGCGCACCGCTTACCGCGCCATTTGTTACCTGTAGCCCGTCCGCCGCGTATTGAACGCGCGCGTCATGGTGATGCAGGAGGGATGCGCGGCGCTGCGTTCCTTCATCTTACTAACTAACATGGAGTAGATATGCAGTCGCGCCGCTTACATCGATTGAGCCGTTTTCGTCGGAATAAACGTCAGTTGCGCCAACGTCTGCGCCAGCGAACCTTTTTCGCGGATAGGGCTATGTCAGAGCAAATGGATAAACCAAGAGTGCTTGTGTTAACGGGCGCCGGGATTTCGGCGGAGTCAGGGATTCGCACCTTCCGTGCGGCTGATGGGTTATGGGAAGAGCATAAAGTTGAGGACGTCGCGACGCCGGAAGGTTACGCGCGCGATCCCGCGCTGGTGCAGAAATTCTATAATGAACGTCGCCGTCAGTTACAGCAGCCGGAAATTGCTCCCAACGCTGCTCACCTGGCGCTGGCGCGTCTGGAAGAGGCGCTCGGCGATAATTTTATGCTGGTGACGCAAAATATCGATAATCTGCACGAACGTGCGGGTAACAGTGACGTGCTGCATATGCACGGCGAGTTGCTGAAAGTGCGCTGTACGCACAGCGGCCAGGTCTTTGACTGGACGGGCGACATGCCGATTGATGAACGTTGTCACTGCTGTCAGTTCCCGGCACCTCTGCGACCGCATATCGTCTGGTTTGGCGAGATGCCGTTTGAGATGGACCACATCTATCTGGCGCTGTCGATGGCGGATATTTTCATCGCTATCGGGACTTCCGGTCACGTCTATCCGGCGGCCGGTTTTGTTCATGAGGCGAAGCTACACGGTGCGCATACCGTTGAGCTGAACCTTGAACCAAGCCTGGTAGGCAGCGAGTTTGAAGAGAAGCATTATGGTCCGGCAAGCGAAGTTGTGCCTGCATACGTTGAGAAGTTGCTCAAAGAGCTGTGAGTTAGCGCGTTGGTAAAGTAAAGGGCAGGGATTATGTGCCCAATACTTGTCAGTTAAGTGCGATATTCCGTTCACTTGATGTTTGGCAGAAGATGAGACATTAATACCCGTGAACGGGCTAAGGGGGGCGCCGCGCCCCCCTTTGCAATCCCCGCGGCCCCGCGGCGAAATCGGTGCTTCGCACTGCGTTCGCCTGCGAACTCCAGCCCGCGGCACGGCTCAACTCGACGCTACTCGTCCCATCCCTGGAACTCGCCCTTCGGGCCAACGCAAGCGTTGTTCAAAATTGCTCCCGGCAATTTTGTCGTGTCTCGGTTCGCCTCAGTCCGCCATCCCTGGCGGCCTGACCTTGTCTTCCATTCTCCGGCTCACCGATTTCAAGCGGGGACTCATCGGTTCCAGCGACTTCGATTTTTGTTTTTAGCTAAAAAACGGAAGCGGCATAGGTGGCGTCTGAATCGCCGAGGCGTTGCCTGAAGGCCGGGGCAGCCCACAGGGATGTGGGCTGAGGGCGCGGTTTTACAGGGATGTTACCTCGCGCCCGACCCGAAAGCCGGAAGGCATAAGCTGAGGGTACCGCGTAGCGGCGATTCTGCCGCCAGAGCGCGGGGGTGCAGGGGGCGGAGGCAATTGTCCGCCCCCTGCGCGCTCCTTGCGCCATTCAGATTATAGGGCGAGAGATAAATCAGGAGCGCAACCGGCTGTAAAGTCAAACTTTTCGTCTAACTCACAAACATCGCCCCAACGCCCCACGTTTACTAACTTAACGCCCGGCTTTCAACTTCTGGTAATACTCTTCATACAGCGTGCTGGTGCTACCAACATCGTTCTGCCACTCGCCTTTATTCACGATTTCCGCATCCGGGTAGAGCGACTTGTCGTTAGCGACTTCCGGGCTTAACAGTTTACGCGCAGCAAGGTTCGGCGTCGGGTAGCCGACGGTTTCCGCGACCTGTTTAGCCACATCCGGGCGTAACAGGAAGTTAATCAGCTTTAACGCGCCTTCTTTATTTTTGGCGTTAGCCGGAATGGACAGACTATCCATCCAGAAGATTCCGCCTTCTTTCGGCCACACGATTTCCAGCGGCGTACCGGCCTGACGAGCGACGTAGGCCGAACCGTTCCACACCATCCCCAGATTGACTTCACCTTCCATGTACGGGTTCGCCGGGTTGTCGGAGTTAAACGCCGCCACGTTTGGCATCAGCTTTTTCAGCTCGTTATAGGCGGCTTCAATCTCTTTGGGATTGGTGGTGTTGCCGGAGTATCCGAGCTTACGCAGGGCAATCTGGAACACTTCGCGCGCGTCGTCGGTTAACAGCAGGCTGCCTTTATATTCCGCTTTCCACAGATCGGCCCAACTGGTGACGGTTTTCGGGTCAATCTCATCACTGTTGACGCCGATAGCCGTTGCGCCCCAGATGTAGGGGATCGAGTAATCATTGTTAGGATCGAACGGCTTGTTGAGCATTTCGGGGTCGAGATTTTTGAAATTGCTCAGCTGCGTTTTGTCGATCTTCTGAATCATGCCTTCTTTGCGCATCTTGTCGACAAAGTAGGTCGACGGCACGACCAAATCGTAAGCGCCGTCTTTGTATGTCTTGAGCTTGGCATACATGGTTTCGTTCGACTCGTAGGTCGAATAGATAACCTTGATGCCGGTCTCTTTGGTGAACTGTTCCAGCAGTCCTGGCGGCACATATTCCGTCCAGTTGTAGAAATAGAGCGTTTTACTATCGTCCGCGTGGGCCGCACCCATACCGAGTGCTAAAGCACCTGCCGCGAGCAGGTGGCGTGACCATTTCATCATTTAACGTCCCCTGAGTTAGTGCCTGATCTGCAGGCTTTTGGTTTTATCACGTGCAATAAGCTGGCTGGCAATCACCATCACCAGCGACAGCACCAACAGAATGGTGGCCAGAGCGTTCACTTCCGGCGAGACGCCGACTTTGACCATCGAGTAAATTTTAAGCGGCAGGATCTCATAGCTCGGCCCGGTGACAAAGGACGATACCACCACGTCATCCATCGACAGGGTAAAGCTCAGCAGCCAACCGGCGGCGACGGCGGGCATCGCCAGCGGTAGAATGATTTTGCGTAAAATGGTGACTTCGCTGGCGCCGAGGTCTTTTGCCGCTTCCAGCATCCGCACGTCAAAACCCTTCAGCCGTGAATAGACGGTGACCACCACAAACGGCAGGCAGAAGGTGATATGCGAGAACAGCAGCGACCAGAAGCCAAGCTGGATACCCAGCAGCATAAACAGCACCAGCAGGGAGATAGCCATCACAATGTCCGGCGACATCATCACCACAAATAACATACCGCTGACGAACGGTTTACCGCGAAAGCGGTAGCGATACAGCGCCACGGCGGTTAACGAACCGATAAGCGTAGCGGCGGTAGCGGAGAAAATCGCCATCGTTAGCGAGTGCTGAGCCGCCTGCAGCAGGCTGTCGTTGTTCATCAGCAGGCCGTACCATTTGGTGGTAAAGCCTTGCCAGTTGATCCCGAAACGCGAACTGTTAAACGAGTTGACGATCAAAATGATAATCGGGATATAGAGGTAGGCATAAATGGCGGACATAAAACCGCCGCGCAGCAGTTTACCGATCATTCCAGCTCCACCTTTTTGTTCAGCAGACGCGAGGCGCGCCAGTAGACCAGCATCAGCAGGCCCATGACCACCGTCAGCGTAATGCTAGTGGCGGCACCAAACGGCCAGTCGCGAATATTCAGGAACTGACTCTTAATCACGTTACCGATAAGCAGATTCTTGGCGCCGCCCATCAGGTCTGAGACGTAGAACAAACCCATCGCCGGCAGCATCACCAGCAGGCAGCCCGCAATAATTCCCGGCATGGTCATCGGAATGATGATGCGGATAAAGGTTTGAAACTTATTGGCGCCCAGATCTTTCGCCGCTTCCAGCAGTGGTTTATCGAGCTTCTCAATGCTTGAGTACAGCGGCATGACCATAAACGGCAGCAGGATGTAGACCAGCCCGATAATCACCGCCGCCGGGGTGAACATAATACGCAGAGGCGTTTCAATAACGCCTGACCACAGCAGGAATTCGTTGAGATAGCCCTTGGTACTGAGGAAAATTTTCAGTCCGTAGATGCGAATGAGCGAGTTGGTCCAGAAGGGAACAATCAGCAAAAACAGCAGCAGCGGGCGCACGTTATGCGGCAGACGTGCCAGGAACCAGGCAAACGGATAGCCCAGAATCAAGCACGCCAGCGTGGCAATCAGCGCCATATTCAGCGAGTGCAGCAGCACCTCGGCATACAGCGGATCGAGCAGCCTGGCGTAGTTGTCCAGGCTAAAGACCATCTGGACGAAGTTGGCATCATCGCGGGTCAGGAAACTGGTGACGATAATCATCAGGTTGGGCAGGAACACAAACAGCACAAGCCAACCGACGATGGTGGCAATCACCACATTCTGGAACTTACTTGTGCTCTTCATCAGCCAGTACAACCTCCCAGCTTTCTACCCAGTTAATCGCCATTTTTTGGTCCAGAGAGTGGTCAAAATCAGGATCATCTTCGTTGAAGAATTCGCTGACCAGCACCATTTTGCCGTTCTCCAGCTCGACGACCGACTCGAGCGTCATACCTTTATAGTTACGTTCACGAACGTAGCCAATCAGACCTTCGGCTTCGACGCCATCATGAATTTCATCAACGCGAAGATCTTCCGGGCGCAGCAGAACGTTGAGTTTTTGCCCTGGCGTCACCGGGAAATTGACGTCGATAGTGCATTCCCGGCCTTCGACGTGGGCGTGAACGCGGCGTTCGTCGAGACGTTCAATGACGGTGGCATTAAAGATATTGATCTCGCCAATGAAGCTGGCGACAAACAGGTTTTTAGGCTCTTCGTAAATTTCACGCGGCGTGCCGTCCTGCTCGATTTTGCCGTCGCGCATCACCACGATTCGGTCGGACATGGTTAACGCTTCTTCCTGATCGTGGGTCACGAAGACAAAGGTAATGCCCAGCTTACGCTGCAACGCTTTCAGTTCGTTTTGCATCTGCTTGCGCAACTTGTAGTCTAGTGCGGAAAGAGACTCGTCCAATAACAGCAGGCTGGGCTTATTGACCACCGCGCGGGCAATGGCGACACGCTGTTGCTGGCCGCCGGAAAGCTGATGTGGCTTACGCTGGGCGAACTCTTCTAATTGCACCATGCGCAGGGCGTCATGGACGCGCGCAGGGATTTCGCTGGCGGGAGTCTTTTGCATGCGCAGACCGAAAGCGACGTTGTCATACACGGTCATGTGGGGGAAAAGCGCGTAGCTCTGGAATACAGTATTGACATGGCGGTCCTCGGCGGGAACCTGGGTGATGTCCTCATTTTCCAGATGAATTTGCCCGGTATCGACGTTTTCCAACCCGGCAATAAGGCGCAGAACGGTGGTTTTACCGCAGCCGGAGGGGCCAAGCAGCGTAAGAAATTCACCGTTATTGATGGTCAAATCAAGATCGGAGATGACCGTTTTACCATCGAAGTCCTTGCGAATCCCCACCAGTTGCACCAGCGGTGACCGCGAACGCGATTGTGTATTCAATTTATTGCTCTGTCCCATGTAAACGCGTCCAGTATCACTTATCGACGCGGGGTTTGTGGTTATCCACCTTTAGACGTTTAGAGGTCTGAAATGTATTAATAAGGGCTGGCATTCTACGGCAAACGATAGCCAATCGCCAATCCTTGTCTAAGCTACGTGTATGTATATCCGGCTATTAGATACCGTTTAGCGAAAAAAAGTTACCTTTGCCGGATTAAAAGTGACCTGACGCAATATTTGTCTTTTCTCGCTTCTTGATAATGTTGTCACAAAAAGAGAGGGTGGCTACATGGATAAATTGCTTGAACGTTTTTTGCAGTACGTTTCTCTGGACACGCAATCGAAACCTGGCGTGCGTCAGGTGCCGAGTACAGAAGGGCAGTGGAAGCTGTTGCACCTGCTCAAAGAGCAATTAGAAACGATGGGGCTGGTCAATGTTACCCTGAGCGAGAAGGGTACGGTGATGGCGACGCTGCCGGCTAACGTCAGCGGTGGTGATATCCCGGCGATTGGCTTTATTTCCCATGTCGATACCGCACCGGATTTCAGCGGTAAAAACGTCAACCCGCAAATTGTTGAGAACTATCGTGGCGGAGATATCGCGCTGGGTATCGGTGACGAAGTTCTGTCCCCGGTGATGTTCCCGGTACTGCACCAACTGCTGGGGCAAACGCTTATCACTACCGATGGCAAAACGCTGCTCGGTGCCGACGATAAAGCCGGTATCGCGGAGATCATGACTGCGCTGACGGTGCTGAAAGAGAAAAATATCCCGCACGGCGACATTCGCGTGGCTTTCACGCCGGATGAAGAGGTCGGTAAAGGCGCGAAGCATTTTGATGTTGCCGCGTTTAACGCCCAGTGGGCCTATACCGTGGATGGCGGTGGCGTGGGTGAACTTGAGTTTGAGAACTTCAACGCCGCTTCCGTGACCATTAAGATCGTCGGAAATAATGTGCATCCGGGGACTGCCAAAGGGGTGATGGTTAACGCCCTGTCGCTGGCGGCCCGTATCCATGCGGAAGTGCCTGCCGAGGAAAGCCCGGAAAACACCGAAGGCTACGAAGGCTTCTATCATCTGACCAGCATTAAAGGTTCGGTGGACCGCGCAGAGATGCACTACATCGTGCGTGACTTTGACCGTAAGCAGTTTGAAGCCCGCAAGCGCAAGATGATGGAGATTGCCAAGAAGGTCGGTAAAGGGCTGCATCCGGATTGCTATATTGAGCTGATTATCGAAGACAGCTATTACAATATGCGCGAAAAGGTGGCCGATCATCCTTATATTCTGGATATCGCTCAGCAGGCGATGCGCGACTGCGGCATTGAGCCGGACATGAAACCAATTCGCGGCGGCACCGACGGTGCACAGCTGTCGTTTATGGGATTACCGTGCCCGAACATTTTCACCGGCGGCTATAACTACCATGGCAAGCACGAGTTTGTGACTCTGGAAGGGATGGAAAAAGCGGTGCAGGTGATTGTACGCATTGCCGAATTAACCGCTAAGCGCGGCTAATAAAAAATCCCCGGGGAAACCCGGGGATTATCGAGATTACTCAGCGAAGAACCAGTACCCGCTGTTGACCAGCGCGGCCAGCATTGCGAGGAAGGACGGATCGTCCAGCGCCTCACCGAAATGTTCACTCTCCAGCATGATACTTCCCGCCATGGCATCCAGTGCCTGACGATGCGGAGAATCCACTTTCTCGCCGTTGACAAAGAAATCATCGCCGATACGAATCACCCGTAGGCCGCCCAAACGTTGCAGCATGTCGCCTTGTTGTAGCGCGTCATAGATTTCATCTGGCTGATACGGCGGCTCCGGCGGCGCGATATCCAGCTCATGACGAGACTGGCTGATAAATTCCCCCAGCCATTGCTGGAAATGTTCCGGCTGGTTAATCAGGTCCAGCATCATGCCGCGCAGATTTTCCACTTCTTCCGGTAACAGATCCGCCGGGTGATCGCGCGAAGGCACGTCCGGGTCGCTGTAGTGCACATTGCCCAGATCGCGCTGTAAAACGTAGTCGGCAAAACCGCTGATCAACTCGCGGCTGTTCGGTGAACGGAAGCCCACTGAATAGTTGAGCGAGTTTTCCAGCGCATAGCCTTCGTGCGGGAATCCAGGTGGAATATAAAGAATGTCGCCGGGCTCCATCTCTTCATCGATGATGGCCTCAAATGGCGCGACCTGTAACAGATCCGGATGCGGGCAGTGTTGCTTGAGCGCGGTTTTCTCGCCCACGCGCCAGCGACGGCGGCCGGTACCCTGAATAATAAAGACATCGTATTGATCGAGATGCGGGCCTACGCCGCCGCCCGGAACCGAGAAGGAGATCATCAGATCGTCGAGGCGCCAGTCGGGGAGGGAGCGGAAAGGACGCATCAGCGCGCTAGACGGTTCGTGCCAGTGATCAACGGCCTGCACCAGCAGCGACCAGTTGCTTTCGCCCAGATGATCATAGCTTTCGAACGGCCCATGTTTCACCTGCCATTCACCGTCAAGGTGGCTGACCAGGCGGCTATCGACTTCGTTTTCCATCGCCAGACCTGCCAGCTCATCCGGTGAAATGGGATCAATAAAATTGGCGAAGCCGCGTTTGAGCACCACCGGACGTTTTTGCCAGTAGCGCGCCATAAAATCAGGCCAGTTTAGCGTTAAGTGATATTCCATATTGATATTTCCGCAGCAGATGTATGTCCGGATTATACATCGTATTCACAAAACTACTCTGCTACGGAAACATTATTTACCCTTCGTGACCCTCAAGATCCTGATGGCCAAAAATGACTTCCATTTTGGCTCCGCCGAGCAGGCTATCGCGGGTAATGATTTGTCCGTCATACTGTTCAACGATCTCACGGGCAACCGCAAGCCCTACACCCTGTCCGGGGCGCAGCGTATCGGCGCGCTGGCCGCGATCAAAAACGATATCGCGCTTGCTTTGCGGGATCCCAGGGCCATCATCTTCGACGATAACATGCAGATAGTCGTCACTCAGACGCGCGGAGACTTCAACGAACTCGAGGCAGTACTTACAGGCGTTATCCAGCAGATTGCCCATCACTTCCATAAAGTCATTCTTCTCGCCGACGAAAGTAATTTCCGGGGAAATATCCAGCGTGATATTAACGCCTTTACGCTGATAGACCTTATTGAGCGCCGAGATCAGGCTGTCGAGCAGCGGCGCTACGGGATGCAGTTCACGACTGACCAGCGTGCTGTCGGTGCGCATGCTGGCGCGGTGGAGATAGTAGCCAATCTGCTGTGAAATGCGGCTAATTTGTTCGAGCATAACCGGCTCAGCTTCGCTGACGGTCATCTTTTCGCTGCGCAGAGATCGTAGCGAGCTTTGCAGCACCGCCAGCGGCGTTTTCAGACTGTGGGTCAGGTCGGTTAGCGTGGTACGGTATTTGTCATAACGCTCGCGCTCGCTCTTTAATAGCCGGTTCAAATTTCGCACCAGGCTTGTTAGCTCGCGGGTGGTATCGGGGTTCAGATGCTCGCGATGATGATCTTCCAGCTCGCGAATTTCCCGCGAGAGCGCGGCGATGGGGCGCAGGCTCCAGTGCGCCGCAATCCACAGTAGCGGGATAACCAGCAATAGGTTAGCGGCCAGCACGTAGGAAAACCAGCTCCAGACCATATAGGAGCGTTTAAGCTCGATAGGAATGGTGTCGATGACCACAATAACCATGGCCGGCATCAGGCTGGTGGCCGGGTAGCTATTGACCGCCACCGAGTGAGTCATCTCGGCATCATCATCATCCTGGCGCATTTCGTTGAGCTGTTTTTGCATCTCATGATCGTTGCGCAGCAGTGAACTGGTGGAACTGACATCGGCTTCAATCTCATAGAAACCATTGCCTTTGAGCCACTCCGGCTGGATTCGGTTGACCAGCCAGGGAAGATCTTTTTGCTGCCACAGCAGCTTACCCTGAGCGTCATAGATAAGAGCGACCGTCGGGCTTTGCCGGTTGAGATTATCGGGAATATCGACACTCAGGACGTTGTTATCCCACTTGGCCAGGGTATAGAACAGGTTACTTTCACCGCGTAGCAGGCGAAACGTCGTCTTATCGAAGCTGACGCTATAGCCGACCAGCGCCACCATCCCATAGGACAGCGACAGCACAATAACCACCGCAGCCGTTGCCAACAGGAAACGCATACGCAGTGAAAGCGGCAGGATATGCCGACGGATATTTTTCATTCTCGTAGTTCGAACAGGTAGCCCTGGCCTCGCACGGTGATAATGACGTCGTGCGGATATTGGGTCTGAATTTTCTTACGCAGACGGCCCATCAGCACGTCGATGGTGTGGCTTTCACGCAGCTCGGCGTCAGGATACAGCTGGAGCATCAGGGCGTCTTTACTCACCACCTTGCCGTTGTTGCGGATAAGCGTCTCCATAATGGTGTATTCGAAGGCGGTGAGTTTAATCACCTCTTCATTTATAGAGAGTTCGCGGCGCGACAGGTCAACCTGGAAGGGCGGCAGGGAAATCACCTGCGAAGCATGGCCGCTGTTGCGACGCATCAGCGCCTGCATACGGGCGGAAACTTCTTCAATATGGAATGGTTTGGTGACGTAGTCGTCGGCACCAGCGCTCAATACTTCTACCTTATCCTGCCAGCTTTCACGGGCCGTCAGTACCAGGATCGGCAGCGAAATATCGTGGCTGCGCCAGCGACGAATCAGCGATAGACCGTCTTCATCGGGCAGGCCCAAATCGACAATGGCGATATCGGGAATGTGCTCACCCAGATAGTAATCGGCTTCTTTCGCATCTTCCGCGGCATCGACCTGGTGGCCCATTTCCTGCAGCTGCACTTTCAGGTGATGACGTAACAGAGCGTTATCCTCCACGACGAGTACGCGCATGCTGTTTCTCCATTAAATTAATGACATGAATATATTAACGCTGATTATGGCGTTGTGGAGATAAACATTAACTAAATCGGCAGGAAAGTCCCCTCCTTATGGAAGAAGGAGGGGAAAGGGCAGGTTATTTCAGCTCGTCGACCATGGTGATGGCGCGGCCAATATAGTTCGCCGGGGTCATCTCTTTCAGGCGGGTTTTCTCGTCTTCCGGCAGTGCCAGACCATCGATAAACTGCTTCATGCCTTCGGCATCAACGCGTTTACCGCGGGTCAGTTCTTTGAGTTTCTCGTAAGGCTTCTCAATGCCGTAGCGGCGCATCACGGTCTGAATCGGCTCAGCCAGAACTTCCCAGTTATGATCCAGCTCGTCTAGCAGACGGTCGCGGTTCACTTCCAGTTTGCTGACGCCTTTCAGAGTAGATTGGTAGGCGATCAGTGCATAGCCGATACCCACGCCCAGGTTGCGCAGTACGGTGGAGTCAGTCAGGTCGCGCTGCCAGCGGGAAACCGGCAGTTTGCTGGCCAGATGCTGAAGCATTGCGTTGGATAGGCCCAGGTTGCCTTCTGAGTTTTCGAAGTCGATTGGGTTGACCTTATGCGGCATGGTCGAAGAGCCGATTTCGCCAGCAATGGTCTTTTGCTTGAAGTGGTTCAGCGCAACGTAACCCCAAACATCACGATCGAAGTCGATGAGAATGGTGTTGAAGCGGGCGATGCAGTCAAACAGCTCGGCAATATAGTCGTGCGGCTCGATCTGCGTGGTGTACGGGTTCCACTGGATCCCTAAAGAGGTCACGAACTCTTCGCTGAACTGATGCCAGTCAACGTCCGGATAGGCGGCGATGTGGGCATTGTAGTTGCCAACCGCGCCGTTGATCTTACCCAGAATTTCCACCTGGCCCAGTTGACGGAACTGGCGCTCCATACGGTAGGCGACGTTCGCCATCTCTTTACCAATAGTGGATGGCGTCGCCGGCTGACCGTGGGTACGGGAAAGCAGCGGGATATCGCGATACTGGACGGCAAGGTCTTTAATCGCATCAATCACTTTACGCCAGTACGGCAGCACCACCTCTTCGCGAGCCGCTTTCAGCATCAGCGCGTGGGACAGGTTGTTGATGTCCTCGGAGGTGCAGGCGAAGTGGATAAATTCGGACACGGCGTGCAGCTCTGGCACGGACGCGACTTTTTCTTTCAGGAAATATTCGACTGCCTTCACATCGTGGTTGGTGGTGCGCTCGATAGTTTTAATGCGCGCGGCGTCTTCTTCATTGAAGTTTGCCACGATGCTATCAAGGTAACCGTTTGCGTCGGCAGCAAAAGCAGGAACTTCCTTGACGGCTGCGTGTGCGGCCAGCTTTTGCAGCCAGCGTACTTCGACTTGTACACGGAATTTCAGCAAACCATATTCGCTGAAAATCCCGCGCAGCGCGCTGACTTTATCGCCGTAGCGTCCATCGACAGGGGAAACGGCGGTCAGTGAGGATAATTCCATAGATCATAACTCCGGGGTTAAATGAGCAAGAATTTGTTTTGCCTGAGTGGTCAGGCGATTACGAGAAAACATCAGCTGGAGACGTCCGCCGCCAACCTGGTGCCACAGCACCGCGGCGCGGATACCCGCCAATAACGAGGCACGAACTTTCGCCTGAACCTGCGGGCTTTGCAGCACGGCAGGGGTGCCGGTCACCTGAATACGAGGACCGAGCGGGCTAATCACATCGACATAAATACCGGCCATCGCGCTAAGCAGCGTTTCTGACTGCAGGTCGAAATGGTCAAGCTGACGTTGTAAACCATTAATACGATTACCGAGCGTGTCCATTGCCCCTTTCGCGGCAGACAGTTTACGTTCCAGCACCATTAAACTCAGCGTATAGCGGGTGAGTTCGGCATTCAGGCCCTGACGGCTGCTGGCATTAAGTACGCCGAGTAAAGTTTCGAGGCCGAGACGAAGATTGGCTTCACTGCCACCGAAAACGCCCAGCGCGGAGTCCGGGTTGAGATCGATAACGCTGTTAAGCGAAACGTGGAGCGCGTCGCCGTCACAGTGCCCCTGATGGGCCAGTTGCTGCACCAGACGGGCCGACTGGCAAATGCCCGCCAGCGCCAGGGTGATGTCATAATAATTCTTCGCCACGCTCACTCCTTGTTGGCGCCTATCAGAAGTAGTGGCTTCTGATAGGCTACGTTAAACCTTGGCCGCGGCGAAGGTCACGTTGCTAATTATGGTTACTCTACCGGCAGCGGTAGGCGCTGCTCAATGACGCCGCCACCCAAACAGATTTCGCCGTTATAGAACACGGCGGATTGACCTGGGGTTACGGCGGCAACAGGTTCGTCAAAACGAACCTCAATACGTTCTGCATCCAGCGCGGTAACTGTGCACGGGATATCGGTTTGACGGTAGCGGGTTTTGACGGTGCAGCGGAAAGTGCCCGTTACCGGTACGCGGTCAACCCAATGTAGCTGCTGAGCAATCAGCCCAACGGACATCAGGCGCGGATGATCGTGACCCTGAGCGACAACCAGAATGTTGTTCTCAACGTCTTTATCCACCACGTACCATGGATCTTCGCTACCTTCTTTCGTTCCGCCGATGCCCAGACCTTTACGCTGGCCCAGAGTATGGTACATCAGCCCCTGATGGGTGCCGATCTCTTCACCATCGACGGTCATAATCTTGCCGGGCTGCGCGGGCAGGTAGCGGCCGAGGAACTCGCGGAATTTACGCTCACCGATAAAACAAATACCGGTGGAGTCTTTTTTCTTCGCGGTGATGAGATCCAGCTCTTCGGCGATTTTACGCACCTGCGGCTTTTCGAGTTCGCCTACCGGGAACAGGCTTTGCGCGACCTGATCGTGGCCTAAGGTATAAAGAAAGTAACTCTGGTCTTTATTACCGTCGAGGCCACGCAGAAGCTGGCTTTTACCGTTGACATCGGCACGGCGCACGTAGTGGCCGGTAGCGATGTAGTCAGCGCCCAGGTCTTCAGCGGCAAATTCAAGGAAGGCTTTAAATTTGATCTCTTTATTACACAGGATATCCGGGTTTGGCGTACGGCCTGCTTTGTACTCCTCAAGGAAGAGTTCAAACACGTTATCCCAGTATTCGGCGGCAAAGTTCACCGTGTGCAGCTCAATGCCGAGCTTATCGCACACCGCCTGCGCATCGGCAAGGTCAGCGGCAGCCGTGCAGTATTCCTCGCCGTCGTCTTCCTCCCAGTTCTTCATGAACAGGCCCTCCACCTTATAGCCCTGTTGCAGTAACAGGTAGGCGGAAACGGAGGAATCTACACCGCCGGACATGCCGACGATCACTTTTTTCTGGCTTTCTGACATTGGAATACTCACGACATTGGACTTCAAGGCGGCATATTCTATCACGCAGCCTTTTACTTGACACCCTCTGTAAACGGCCAGTTAAATTCGCCGAGTAGAGACAGCGGGTAGCGAGGTTCGTGTTGATAGCAACGAATGCTCTCGGCAACCAGCGCTGAACGCAGGTTGTCAGCGTTGAGAATCTCTTCTGCGCTCACCCACAGGCAGCGATCGATATCGCTATCGTGGGGCTCGGTGGCGCACATTTCGCCAAGCTCGATGACAAAAAGGAAGCGCAGGAACGGCGTTTTGTCCGGGGCAATCCACTGATGCAGGCGAATGAAATGCTGCGGCGTGGCGCGAATGCCGGTCTCTTCCCACAGCTCGCGTTCGGCGGCCTGCACGAGAGTTTCATCGGCTTCTAAATGGCCTGCGGGTTGGTTCCACAGGGCCTTGCCGTTGATGGTTTCTTCAACAACCAGAAATTTGCCTTCGGCGTGAACTACGCAGGCGACGGTGACGTGCGGCTTAAACATGCGGCATCCTTATCAGGCGAGTAGGTGACAAGGATATAAAGAAGAAGAGGGGAAAATCAAACTCGCGTCGGTGAACTCCAGCTTTGCTGCAAAATGACGCCGCTGCTGTTGCTCAGCGTGACGGTGATTTGCGCCCATTCGCCCTGGGGAATATCGAGTCGCATGCTGGCGAGCGCCTGAGGCTGCTGGCCTTTAAGTTTGACGCTGCCGCTCTGGCTGCTGTTGCTGGTGCCGGACTGGCCTTGATGCACCACGTTGATGGTTAACTGACAGTCGCAATCGGCAGCGAGTGAGGCCATCGGGGTGATAACAACCGAGTCGGCCTGCGGCTGGGCTTCAAACCACAGTTGATTACTGAGGGCGGCGGCAATAAGGAGCAGGTGCATAGTGGGAAATCTCTTATTAGGGGCAAAATAAGCCGGATGATGACTCATCCGGCTATAAGAGTATTAATGCTGATTAACGTTCGACCAGTTAGAGTTGCCGGATTGTTCCACAACGGTGAGAGCGTTATTGTAGCTCTGATTCACCAGACTATTGTTATAACCGCCGCTCTGTTTCACCAGTACCATTGAACCATCAGTTTGGTACTGATTAACGGTTGAACCGCTTCTATAACCTGTTTGAATCACATCGACAGAGCTATTTTTCCCGGACTGGGTAATGTTTGAACCATTGTTGTCACCGCTTTGTGTCACGGTGATAGCATTATCCATACCCGACTGGTTTGCCGTTGACCAGTTAGGTCCACCAGATTGAGTAATTGCAATGGAGTTTTCGGTACCCGTCTGCCCAGCGACAGATTGGTTGCCTGAACCATGCTGATCGAGCTTGATAAGGCTCTTGGTTGCAGCTTGGTTTACTGTCGAACCGCCGTTATTGCCATACTGGTGAACATGGACTACGGAACCTTTAGATTGAAACTGATCAACACTGGAGCCGTTGCTGTTACCTGACTGATAGACATGCACTGCTGCATCCCACTCCCCGGGTTGTGGGATAAGTGGCTTATTTGGGTCTTTCAGCGATGGATATTCAGTTAAACCGACACCAGTAGTGTGGTGGTAAGAGCCTGGATTAGTTGCGGCGGCATAACCAGAAACTAACAATGATGACAAAATAACAATTTTCCACGTTTTCATGAGATACCCCATAGGTTTAGAGATTGGTAATCAGTTAAAACACTAATTTTGGGTAATACGAATTGCCATTCCTGCCGAGTTTTGCACAACAGCCGCTGCGCGGTTTGTGCCAGTTTGATTAATCTGCGTGAGATTGCCTTTACCCTTATTCACAATTTCCGCATAGTTTTCAAAACCGGTTTGGTTAATATCAGTTTGGTTGCCCGTACCCACCTGCACTAATGTGGCGGAGTTATTCATCCCCGTTTGGTTAACCGTTGCACTATTACCATCACCGTACTGAGCAATATCTGCGCGATTATTAAAACCACTTTGGCTTAATGCCGCATAGTTATGCCCACCAACTTGAGATATTGAGCCATAAATATGAGTGCCAGACTGATTAATGGATGCAGTATTATCGTTGCCCCGTTGACCAGTAATAGCAATCATATCGTAGCTCTTGTTGAATTTATCCAGTCCTGAAAATTCAGAACCAGCTAAATCCCCACCCGCGGTAGCAAAACACGAGTATCCCAATATGGATAATATTAAAAAACACTGTTTCATAGTCGCACCTAGATTTAACCGATGGTTAAAGTCAGGAGTTAAATCAGCCAGGCTATAACCAATTAGTTGGTCATGGCATGAATCTGATTTATGGATTGAGTATGTCTGAGGGGCGTAAAGGTGTTTTTCGCCTGGATGGCGTATTTTTAAATATCCTCTCAACAAAAAGTATGAGAGTTCAGGGTTGAGAGCGTGGGCGGCATGCAGGGCTCGCAGGATCTTCAATAGGCAACTAAGCCATTCAGATGGTCAGTACCGGAAACTTTACAGCATAAGTTAAACTTGTATGACATAAGCAAAATTCTGGCACAAAGAATTTACACAGCTGAAGCTGATTGTCTGTGGTTGACATACTCTGATTAGAATTAGGAGTAAATACGTAGTTAATATCTAATTTTACGTAAAGTCTTTTTAAGATATTTTCCATAAAAAACAGAGGGTAATAAAGAATAGCTTGAAACATACTGATACTTTCTTGTTACATTTTGAAACACAAATAACCCTTGCGATAAAAATGGCAATGTCTAGATTGAACAGTATTGCAGCACTTAGGAAACAAGCGCACAACTCGTGCCCTTCATACCTTTATTGTCATACTTATTAATCAGCAACTACACAGGATAGCGGCTCTTTCTGATATGCCTATTTTGTGCATATCAGAAAGAGGCCGTGTTCCAGGCAGCAAGCGGGATGGAGTTTCATAATGCCGAAAGAAATAGAAGCGGTGAATAGTGATATTCTGATGTTAATATCCAGACCGTCATTGCAGGCGACGGCGCTGGTACATCAACTCAAAACATCTTTGACGATTAATACAAAAGTACAAAATATTCAAAAAACGCTGGATAACGTTAATGCAGAACGTATTTTGGTGCTTTTTGATTTGAGTGAAACAGATAAAAAAAGAACGATGTTATGGCAAACCGAACTGAGGCGATTGCGCGATAGGGTCAAGGTTCTGTTGATCAATATGCCGGAAGACTATCAATTTCATGAAGTTGAATCCTGGCCCGGCATTAGCGCAGTATTTTACCTTTCGGTCGATGAACACACCTTAATCGAAGGTATCCGCAACGTCCGGGTAGGCGGTTGTCATTTCCCACACGATCTCACCAGTTACCTTATTAATCAGTCCGGTAGTTACCGTTATCACGATGATACCAGCGGCCTGACGCAACGAGAAAAAGATATTCTCAATAAACTCAGAATGGGTGCGTCAAACATTGAAATAGCTCGCTTGCTATTTATTAGTGAAAATACAGTAAAAACCCATCTATATAATCTATTTCGAAAAATTGCAGTAAAAAACAGGACCCAAGCGGTGACCTGGGCGAACGATAACCTTAGACGATAATTATGAAATATCTGAAGGTAGTAATAGCGTCATTAATGATGCTACTGGCGTCGCACGCCAGTTATTCAGCAGAAATAGAAGTGCCAGGGCTCGTGACGGATAATACCATCACCCGCGTTGGCCATGACTTCTATCGAGCATTCACTGCTCACTGGGAGGAGGAATACCCTGGTTCAATTACGATTAATGAACGGCCCAGCGCAAGATGGGGGAGCTGGATAACAATCAAAGTCGACCAGGACTTATTGTATCAAACGTTCTTATTCCCCAGTAAAAATGACTTTAATAAACAGGTTAATATCGCGTTGGCGTCTGTATACGAGGGGCTACAAAAACGTGTGATTAACAAAGCGTTATTAAATACCGGCGACTTAACCAGCGATGAGTTCTAGGAGTGTACGATGAAAGTGCTTTCTTTGATTCTTGGCATCGGTTTTTTATCTACCGCAGCTCAGGCTGGGAATATGACTTTCCAGTTTATTAACCCGAATTTTGGCGGCAACCCGAATAACGGTGCATTTCTGCTTTCGGAAGCCAATGCGCAAAACTCATATAAAGACCCTGACGCCTATGACTGGGGGAGCGGATCCTCGACAACCTCGGCGCTGGACAACTTTACCTCGGCTATTCAGTCGCAGCTTCTTGGCAGTTTAATGGGCAATATTTCCACCGGTAAACCTGGCCGTCTGGTGACTAAAGATTTTATCGTCGATATCACCAATACCGATGGTCAATTGATGATGAACATTCTTGACCGAGCGACAGGGAAATCGTCCACCATTCAGGTCAGCGGCCTGAGCAGTATTTCATCAAATTAATCAGTGGCGAGAAGCGGACATGAAAAATATAACTGGCGTAGTGGTCATTTTCGTTAGCCTGTTTATGCTCACGGGCTGCATTA
Source organism: Kluyvera huaxiensis (assembly GCF_040149365.1). Classification (NCBI taxonomy): domain Bacteria; kingdom Pseudomonadati; phylum Pseudomonadota; class Gammaproteobacteria; order Enterobacterales; family Enterobacteriaceae; genus Kluyvera; species Kluyvera huaxiensis. The sequence continues at coordinate 6,098 of NZ_JBEFLV010000020.1, read as the reverse complement.
CCTCTCCCCCTAAACAGGCAGCAAAGCCGACGCTATTACCTCGGTCGCAGAGCTATCAGGACTTAACGCATCTTCCGTCACCGAAGGGGAAACTGTTCGTTTCGGTCTATAACATTCAGGATGAGACTGGGCAGTTTAAGCCCTATCCCGCCAGTAACTTTTCAACCTCAGTCCCGCAAAGCGCCACGGCGATGTTGGTTTCAGCGTTAAAAGATTCAAACTGGTTTACGCCGCTGGAACGCCAGGGGCTGCAAAACCTGCTGAATGAACGAAAAATTATCCGTGCGGCCCAGGAAAATGGCACGGTTTCGGATAACAACAGAGGGCAGCTCCCTTCACTGGTGGCGGCGAATATTCTGATTGAAGGTTCGATTATTGGTTACGAAAGCAACGTCAAATCCGGTGGGGCAGGCGCGCGTTACTTCGGTATCGGGGCCAGCACGCAGTACCAGCTCGATCAAATAGCGGTGAACCTGCGCGTGGTCAACGTCAGTACCGGCGAGGTGCTTTCATCCGTTAACACCAGCAAAACGATTCTTTCCTATGAATTCCAGGCTGGGGTATTCCGCTATATCGACTACCAGCGTTTACTGGAAGGCGAAGTTGGTTACACGGTTAACGAGCCGGTCATGCTCTGTTTGATGTCAGCTATCGAAACCGGTGTTATCTATCTGGTTAACGATGGACTCAGCCGCAACCTGTGGCAATTGCAGAATCCATCGGATGCGAACTCGCCGATACTGGAAAAATATAAGAGCATCATTGTGCCAGACATCTCTTAATGCACGATGAGCGTGGGTGGATGTTACCCACGCTCATTAATCCGCATCACGCCATTCGCCATTTTTCAGATTATCCAGCGTGTAGTCACCCATCGCGTAACGAATCAGGCGCAGAGTAGGGTAGCCGACATGGGCGGTCATACGCCGGACCTGACGGTTGCGGCCTTCGTACAAGGTCACTTTCAGCCACGCGGTGGGAATAGATTTGCGCTCACGAATCGGTGGATTACGCGGCCACAGCCATTCCGGTTCCTCTACGCGCTCAATCCCTGCTGGCAGAGTCGGGCCGTCGTTTAACGTGACGCCGTTACGCAGGGCATCCATCGCTTCGGCGCTAGGTTCGCCCTCGACCTGAACGTAGTAGATTTTCCCCGTCCGTTTGCCCGGCTGCGTCAGTCTTGCCTGCAGTGCGCCATCATTTGTTAACACCAACAGACCTTCGCTATCCCTGTCGAGACGCCCCGCAGCGTACACATTTTGCACGGAAATAAAATCTTTCAAAGTACTGCGGCCCGCTTCATCGGTAAATTGCGGCAAAACATCATAGGGTTTATTAAATAAGATAACGCGTTTTACGTGGTTATCTTTACGTTGTTTGGTTGCTTGTCGTGAGCTGAATCGCTCAAGCTGGTTTTTTCTAAATGAAGTCTTAATCATAGTATTTTCAGGCTTTATAGATTCGCGCATTATAGCCTAATAACGAGAGTCTTTCATGGCGTCAAACAATCAGGTAGTATTGACAGGCTTATTACAAAACATTAACAAAAATGCTCTAACTCTTTGTGTTACAGGAAGACGGTAAGACAGTGCATCTCCAGGCTAAGTGGAGTGGGCGTAGTAGCGGCAAGAACCTGTGGCGTAAAGGATGACGAGCACACCAGTAGCGCTCGAAGGAGAGGTGAATGGAAAGCAAAGTAGTTGTTCCGGCGGAAGGTCAAAAAATCACCCTGAAAGACGGCAAGCTGAATGTGCCACACAATCCGATTATCCCATTTATTGAAGGCGACGGTATCGGCGTTGACGTGACTCCGGCAATGCTTAAAGTGGTTGATGCCGCTGTTGAGAAAGCCTACAAAGGCGAGCGTAAAATTTCCTGGATGGAAATTTACACCGGGGAAAAATCTACTCAAGTTTATGGCCAAGACGTTTGGCTGCCAACCGAAACGCTGGATCTCATCCGTGACTACCGCGTTGCAATCAAAGGCCCTCTGACCACGCCAGTTGGCGGCGGCATTCGTTCTCTGAACGTTGCGCTGCGTCAGGAGCTGGATCTGTATGTTTGTCTGCGTCCGGTTCGTTACTACCAGGGCACCCCAAGCCCGGTGAAACACCCAGAACTGACCGATATGGTTATCTTCCGCGAAAACTCTGAAGACATCTACGCAGGTATCGAATGGAAAGCTGACTCCGCTGACGCTGAGAAAGTGATCAAATTCCTGCGCGATGAGATGGGCGTGAAGAAAATTCGCTTCCCTGAACATTGTGGTATCGGTATCAAACCGTGTTCTGAAGAAGGGACTAAGCGTCTGGTGCGTGCGGCAATCGAATACGCTATCACCAACGACCGTGACTCTCTGACTCTGGTGCACAAAGGCAACATCATGAAGTTCACCGAAGGCGCGTTCAAAGACTGGGGCTACCAGTTGATTCGCGACGAATTCGGCGGCGAGCTGATTGATGGCGGCCCATGGCAGAAAATCAAGAACCCAAATACCGGCAAAGAGATCATCATTAAAGATGTGATCGCCGATGCGTTCCTGCAGCAGATCCTGCTGCGTCCAGCCGAATATGATGTTATCGCTTGTATGAACCTGAACGGTGACTACATTTCCGATGCGCTGGCCGCTCAGGTTGGTGGTATCGGTATCGCACCAGGCGCCAACATTGGTGACGAGTGTGCGCTGTTCGAAGCGACCCACGGTACTGCACCGAAGTACGCAGGTCAGGATAAAGTGAACCCAGGTTCTATCATCCTGTCCGCTGAGATGATGCTGCGCCATATGCAGTGGTTCGAAGCCGCAGACCTGATTGTTAAAGGCACCGAAGGCGCCATCGCCGCTAAGACCGTGACCTATGACTTCGAACGTCTGATGGAAGGCGCTAAACTGCTGAAATGTTCAGAGTTTGGTGACGCGATCATCGCAAACATGTAATCCATAATTTGGGTTATGTGATAAACGGGAGCCTGATGGTTCCCGTTTTTTATTATTAGAATTCGAACGGTTATCGAAATATATTGGCAGAAACTTGCCAGAAGAACGAATACCAATGGCTTTTTATTATTATGGTCATACTTTTCTGTGGTAAGAAGGGTATTATGCAGCTTTAATATGCTAAGTCGTTGGCTGGTATACTTTAGCTGCTTGTGGCCTGACTCCAGGAATGGTTGAATGAAGTATTTTATCGCGAGCGTGGGGATTTATGCTCAGGAATAAATTGCATCTGCGCACTCTGATGTTGATGTTGTCGGTCGGCGGAATCCTGTTTACATCAATGCTGCTGCTGAGCGCGTTGACTCTCTTCCAGAAGGGAAATATCGAAGACCGGCTGCTGGATAACAATCTTGCCTATGCCCGTAAATTGGCCGATACGACGGACAGGTATCTTGTGACCGCGCAACGAGAACTTGCCTATAGCGCTGCTCAAATAAAAACACTCACTAATATTGAGCACTTGAAGAATGAAGCGGAACGCCTCCGGCTCCAGTCAGGCTTTTTTAACTCAGTGGTTATTGTGAATTCAGATGCCATTATTGCAGCGGCATCTCCTGAGAGCCTAAATCTTGTTGGCGTGAAACTGCATTCTGATGCCAGTATTCAGGCCATTGACGAGAAAAAAAGTTTCATCTCAGAACCGTTTGTTTCGGCGGCGGGTAATTATGTTGTTTTTATTTCTCAACCATTATTTGGCAATTCCGGGGAGTATATCGGCTATATCGGTGGGACTATCTATCTTCAAAAAGAAAGTATGCTGAGTGATATACTCAGTATGCACTTCTATGAGAAGGGTACCGATGTGAGTGTCATCAACGATGATGGTAAGGTGATTTTCAATCGTGAACCAACCTTGATTGGCGCTAACTTTAACTCAATTCCTGATTATCTTGAGAAAATTATCAAAGAACAGAGCGGGCATTTCTTTGGTGATAGCAAGAGCGGTGGCCGTCTTGTCGGTTATGCTAGCCTAAAGCAGGCTGACTGGAAAATTATTATTTCTGGCACATCTGAGGGTGTTTCCAGAATTCTATTAGAAACAGTGATTAACGCATTCTGGTTTACGCTGGCCATTATCGTATTAACAATCACGGTTGTTACCGTTTTTGCTACCAGGATCTCGACTCCTCTGGAGAAACTTGCCGAATGTACGCGTGCCGAAGATGGTGAGTCGACGCTGAAGAAGCTGGCAAATATCAAAGTCTGGTATAAAGAAGCAGAACGTCTTAAGGATGCACTCAGTTTGCATCTGCAAATTATGGCTCGCCGGGTGAGTGCGCTCAGTGATGAAGCGATGAAAGACCCGTTGACGAAGCTGTATAATCGTAAAGGATTCAGTACCTCACTTAAACAGTATCGTCACTCTGATGAACATTGCGTTATTGCCATTGATATCGACCACTTTAAAAAAATAAATGACAAATATGGTCATGATGGTGGGGATGCGGTACTCGTTGCATTCAGTGATAAACTCCGCGATCTTTGCTTGAGTGGTCACGTCGTTTGTCGATTCGGTGGCGAGGAGTTCGTCGTTTTATTACCTTATACCGGATTGTCAGATGCGGCTGCGATAGCTGAGCATATCAGGGATGGTGTTGAACATGCTGACTTCCCATATACGGATAAGGTGACTATCTCCCTTGGGGTGGCTGGATTCAGCGATAACGATAATGATGTTTATGCCGTCCTACGTAAAGCGGACCTGGCACTGTATGAAGCTAAAAGGTCGGGTAGAAATAAGGTTATTATCAGTACCCCCGTGGAGTCCTCAGAGAATTAGTTTGTTCTGGTGTTCAGATACTATTGTTATATGAACGTTTCTGCCGACGCAGTCTAACCGGTATCGCCGAGATAATAGTGTACGGGTAGCAGAGCCTGCAATGTCATCCCACGTTTGGGGAGTCATCAACGGGAACCGAAGGGTTCCCGTTTTTTACAGTAGTGCGCAAATTTCACTCAATTAACGTGAGTTGCCCCAATTTAGCACTTGCTCCGACTTACTTTTGCCTCATTAACCATGATATCTGGTGGTTTACTATTTTGATTTATAACCAACCATCATAGTGTGTTTGCACCCTGTGTATTATATAAGCGCTTCGCTAAAGATCTCCGTTTGCTTATACGAAACGTGAGACTCAATAATCATCATCCATATCTTTCATTCTTGATCGGACAATCAGTACAACTAGCAGGACAAATATGATAATGATGCCGATTATTAGCAGTGCAAGAAACATAAGCATCTCCTGATGCGGTGCCCCTTAAAAAAATGTAGTGCATCATTGAGACAATTGCATTAACACTTTGTTTACGCGTGCATTAAATTTTTTATATAAACAGTAACAAACATACTCAACTCACAGCATCTGCAGTAGTGATATGGTAGTTAACACGATCTCACTATCCCCAGGCAAACTGCCGCCATGATGGTTTCCCTGCCTTTAGGTATCAGCTAACCTGAGAATAATCTCACGTAAACGAATGAATGCCAGGCAATGGAATATTTACCGGCATTCTTTTTACTACAAGTAAGCGCATTGTACTATCAGACGTTAGGCGATATTTCTCAGATTAGGAAAAAAGATCCTCGCCGCAGGGAGAATTATGTCATTTGCTATGGATTCACTGGTTGTAATTTCGCCTTTTAGGGTGTTTTGCGAGCAGTGTGATTTATCAGCATTTTCTCACGTTTGCTCGCCCTACAGCATCATCATCTGCTTAACCCAAATTTCTATCTGGAAAGAAAAGGTACATGCTGCTATCAGTCATCGGCACAGCGATCAACTGTGCCGTTCTTCGTGGAGGGATGGCGCTAAAACTGCCCAGTACGGAAACCAGGGGGGAATTAAAATAGATGTCTGCGGTTCGACTGTATCGTCGAACAGAAATTATTCTGCATGACCGAGTCTAATTTTCCACAGACCACGGTGCGCTTCATAACTCCAGCCACCATACATAACTTTGCTTTGCTCAAAGCCATATAAAGTGGCAGTGCAATCATCATTACCTTGGTAATGACTCCAACTTACTGATAGTGTTTTATGTTCAGATAATGCCCGATGACCTTGTCATGCAGCTCCACCGATTTTGAGAACGACAGTGA
>NZ_JBEFLV010000019.1:0-103369 GCF_040149365.1 Kluyvera huaxiensis | reverse complement strand
ATGTGTTTGCGGGAAAAAAATCGGCCCAGATCCGCGAAATTTTAATCAGCGAGTCAGCTTGGGAAGAAATGACCTGCTTATTCGCACCTTCCCTAAGGTGATGTCTCGCTAGCCCGATATTTTTCAAGTCCTCTATTACAACAGAAAGAAAAATACGGTGAAATGGATACGACAGATATTAAAAATATGGCATTCCGGGGCGTAGCTATCACAGTCTTTAGCTTTCGAGAAAGTACTTAATTTATTTTTTCAAGTTATTAATGTGTCTTTTTTTACACCGCGCCAAAATGGTAGTGGCATTTGATATATATTACCATCATTGTTTATTGCTCTACCTGGTCAAAGAAAATTAATGCTAGCTATTACACTGTTCTTTATAGTTAAGCATAACAGATAATAAGTGAGTGTATGAAACCCATATTCAATACTTTCCTGCTTAGTGTCATCGTTATGCTTTCAGCTCTCCTTGGCTCCGCTCATGCCAGTTGTTCAGGTACTACTGGGGTGATGAACATTGATATAGGTGCCATCAGTATTCCTGCGGATGCGGACAACAGTACCAGTACGGAGTATAAAGATAATATCGGTAATGCCAGTAATGTTCAGACCAACGCTGCACTTTCATGTACCGGCTACTTCACTTACGTAGGAAAAATTACTAATCCAGTGCCAGGTACAACTAACCTTGAAAAAGCGATGTTAACGGATGGAAAGTGGAGCGGACTCGGATTCAAATTTTATACCCAAGCGAATGATGGCTGGTATACCAGCTTACATAATGCGTCGCCACCAGTGACTATAAATGCGACCTGGAATAAATTTTGCTTTTATTCGACTTGCTGGAATCCGCAAACCGACCAAGGTATTATCATGTGGGGAGCCTTGAGTGTATATGGTGGTGGAGTGCCTCCGGTCCCCGGAACTATCGATACCATTATCACGCCGTTCACCGCCGATGGTTATGCGGCGATAACCTATCATATTACTGGCACGGTAATTGTTCCCAGCTGTAATGTGGATGCCAGTACCCCTTCCCGAGTGCTTATAAAACCCACGGATGTAAATGCTTTCGCTCATCAGGGGGCAACAGCAGAAGATACGCCCTTTGATATCACGCTTAAATGTAATAATAATGTCTCTGTGAATTTGTTGCTTGATGGTACGGAAGATGCAGATGCACAAGGCCAAGGTGTTCTTGCTTTAACTACCGATTCCACTGCTTCAGGTGTCGGAATACAACTACTTGTCAATAATAACCCTGTAAAGCTAAACGAAGTATTTCCTGTAGGCAACGCGACTGAGGGTGTAGTTAAAATAGGCATGACGGCGCGTTATTATCGTACCAGCCCTAAGCCAGTCCAGGCGGGTTCCGTTACGGCGACTGTGATTTACAATATAACTTACAAATGACCCCCCATAAGAATTAAATGAGTTGTCATTATCGCCACTCCGTCACTGTTGAATAACCTGGCCACTCATCAGCGACCGAATAACTGAATTTTTCTCGAGAGATGCGCGATACAAAAAAGCCCTGCATATTTGGGGCTTTTTGTTGGATGTGGTCAATGTGTGGACATTGATTGAAATAAGTCCTTTTATTTCACTGTGTTATACTCTAAAAAAAAGCCCCATCGGGGGAGATGGGGCAAAAATAACTCATTGATTATGGAATGTTCTGTTCTCTGGTCAGTTGAGAACGAGAGCTACTCTACGTCGCAAAAGTGTAGCTAAAATGAAGAAATTATGGAGTTTAAAGCTAAACTCCGGCGGAAAAAAGGAAGGGTTATGTCGTATCGTTTGTGTTTATTGTTGCCTCTGCTCCTGGCGGGTTGTGCTAAACCAGCCGTCCAGGATGCGCCGAAGCCGCCGCTGGTGGGTATGGCAAATCCTGCTGCGGTTTACTGCCAGCAGAAAGGGGGGGAAAGTATTCCGCAGGTCAATGCCCAGGGGCAGTACAGCCTCTGCAAGTTGCCAAACGGTGAAACTCTCGAAGAGTGGGCGCTGTGGCGTCGCGATCATCCGCAGAAAAAATGACAGCCAATGACGCTTCCAGTAAAATACGTCCCAGGATAAATCTGAGTAACGAGAGACGTATGTTTTCGCTAAAACCGGGGACCACTGCCATTATCATTGGTGCCCGTACCGCTGCTGGTCGCGCCAATATTGGTAAGAGCGTGGAGTTGTTTGCACTGATCAACCCCGGAGAACGCTGTCTGAACCCGGTGAACGGTGTGATGACGGAACTGGCCGCCGACGCGCCGCGCGCGCTGTGGTTAGTGACCGGCGATGTCAGCACCGGTGAAGGGCAACACGGCTTTGCGTTTGTTCGTGCAGAGTATTTGCTGCCGTTAACGCCCGACGCGCTGCCTGCACAAGAGCGCGCTGCGCTGGTGGGATAATAACGCGACGTCTTCAGACGTCGCGAGCGGGTTATAAATTTTTCAGCCAGTCGGCAAGTACGCGGGCGTGATTTTGCGTCGTGTTGGTAGCGGCGTAAATCAGCGTCAGCCCGCGTTTGTCGGCAATTTCCGCCAGACGCAGCCCGTCGTCGCGATGGTGAGAGAGTTCTTCGCGATAGTGCTGGCAGAATGTCGGAAAGTCGATGACTTCGCCGTGGTAGGCTTTGCGAAGTTCGGCCGACGGCGTCAGATTTTTGCACCACTCATCGTAGACAAGGTCCTCCTTTTTGATACCGCGCGGCCAGAGCCTATCAACCAAAACGCGGTAGCCATCATCAGGTGCTGCGTCTTCATAAACGCGTTTACACTGGATCATATCCTTCCTCCCTTTATCCTTTTTTGACCATACCACAAAGAATGATGGGGTTCGCTATCCGGGTGTTGCTATTGCCCGCGGAGATCGCTAGTCTGAGGCTCCTTATGCTGTTCATTAATGCCTGCACATAAGGACTCTCATGGAAAACGCTGCTGTTACCCCCTCCCTTCGTATTGCCCTGGTTGGCGACTATAATGCCGATGTCATTGCACATCAGGCGATCCCTTTGGCTATTGATGACGCTGCGGCGGTGCTGGATCTTGCCGTCGAGTATGTTTGGCTCGCCACCGAAGACATTAAAAGTGCCGATGATTTAGCCGACTATCATGCGCTCTGGCTGGTGCCTGCGAGCCCGTATCGCAATATGGAAGGGGCATTGACGGCGGTACGCTACGCCCGTGAAAACAGTCTGCCGTTCCTTGGCACCTGCGGTGGTTTTCAGCACGCCATCGTGGAATATGCGCGCAACGTGATGGGCTGGGAAGATGCCGCGCATGCTGAAACTGACCGTGAAGGACGGATGGTGATTGCGCCGCTGACCTGTTCGCTGGTGGAAAAAACGGACACCATTGAACTACGCGCGAACACACTGATTGCCCGCGCCTACGGCCGCGACAGCATTGAAGAGGGTTATCACTGTAATTACGGTATTTCCCCTGACTTTGCCGCTGAGCTTGAAACGCAGCCGCTGCGAGTCACTGGCTGGGATGATAACGGTGATATCCGTGCAGTCGAGTTGGTTACGCATCCGTTCTTTGTGGCGACGCTGTTCCAGCATGAGCGCAATGCGCTGGCCGGGCGTCCTGCTCCGTTGGTACAAGCGTTCCTGTATGCCGCGGCACAGTAATCGATAGATGGCCTGATGGCGCGATAGCTGCGCGCCATCAGTTTTACCTGAGTGAGACTTACCCGCCGTTAATTTCCCGGTTACGACCCGCGAACCCGCCAAATACCGCCATCACCAGCGCTAGCGCTGCCACACAGAAAAGTGAAATATGCCATGAGCCGCTGGCATCATGCATTTTGCCCATCAGCGGCGGACCACATGCGGCCAGTAAATATCCTACCGTTTGCGCCATGCCGGAGAGCGCAGCGGCCTGGTGCGCGGAGCTGGCACGTAACCCAATAAAGGTCAGCCCAAGGATCATCGTTGCGCCGGAGCCAAAACCATACACTACCGTCCAGATCACTGCCTGTGCGGGTAAGAGAATGTAGCCCAGCATACTGACGGCGCACATGAGTGCGGAGAGGATGGCAATTCCCCGCTGATCTTTTAACCGCAGCAGGATCAGCGGAACGACAAAACCAGGGACCGCCGTCGCCAGCTGCAACAGGCCGTGCAGAGAGCCCGCCTGCGCTTCGCTGTAACCCTGGCTAATCAGAATGGCGGGAAGCCAGCCGATAATCACGTAATAGACCAGCGAATTAAGCCCGAGGAACAGCGTCACCTGCCAGGCGAGCGTTGAGCGCCAGATCCCGCGATTATGTGCCGCACCGCTACCGGAGATGGTGGTGCTTTGCGTCGTCCGCAACTGTGGCAGCCAGAACAGTAGCGCCAGCAGCGGAAACACCATCAGCGCCAGCAGCGCGCCGCGCCAGCCAAAACCGCTCAACGCGATGGGGACCACCAGCGCAGAGCCGAGTGCGGCGGCTACCCCCATCGTCACTGAATAGGCCCCGGTAAATTTTGCCACCTGAGTCGCGAAATCGCGTTTGATTAAGCCCGGCAGCAGCACGTTGCCCAGCGCAATCCCGCAGCCAATCACCGCGGTACCCACGAACATCAGTAAAACAGAGGGCAGGGAACGGACCGCGATACCGGCGCAAATCAGCAGCATGGCGATAAACAGGCTACGTTCCATGCCAAAACGGCGAGCAATCCCGGCCGCCAGAGGAGAGACAAGGCCAAATGCCAGCAATGGCAGGGTGGTCAGCAGCCCGGTCTGCGCCGTCGTCAGACCGTAGTCGGCGCGAATAGCATCGAGCAGCGGAGCGGCTCCGGTAAACGTCACGCGCAGCGTCGCGGCAATCAGTAAAATACCAACAATCAGCAACCAGCGTTGGCTGGAAGAAGGAAGCGTTCGAGACATAATCTTCTCAACAGAAAAATGGGAGGGCTACAATACCGGGTTTAGCCTTTGTTGAAATCAAGCTAAAATGACAGATTATCGCTAAATTCGGACAAAAACATGCTGGGACTTGGTTTAGACGGCTATCACCCGGATAGTCATCGGGATGCCGCCGTTGCTTTTGGAATTCAGGTGGTGGAAGGAGAACAGTATATTCCCGAGCATCAGCACCGGAAGGGGCAACTGATCCTCGCCCTGCATGGCGCCATCACCTGCGAGGTGGAACATGCGTTATGGATGGTGCCGCCGCAGTTTGCGGTGTGGGTCCCTGGCGGGGTGCCGCACAGTAACCGTGCCACGCCGCAGGCGAAACTGTGCTTTTTGTTTATTGAGCCCGGTGCCGCGAAAATGCCCGCGCATTGCTGCACGTTGAAAATCTCACCGCTGGTGCGTGAGCTGATTCTGGAACTTGCCCAGCGCGATGAGGCGACACGCCAGACCCCGGCGTCCCAGCGTCTCATTCAGGTGCTGTTTGATGAGCTTCCACAGCAGCCGGAGCAGCAGCTACAGCTCCCTGTTTCGACTCATCCCAAAATTCGCCAGATGGTGGAAATGATGGAGGCCGAACCCGCGCAGTGGCAAACGCTGAGTCAGTGGGCTAGCCGTTTTGCGATGAGTGAGCGCAACCTGGCCCGGCTAGTGGTGAAAGAGACCGGGCTGAATTTTCGCCGCTGGCGGCATCAGTTACAGCTGATTCTCGCGCTGCAAATGCTGGTACGCGGGCTTAACGTTCAGCAGGTTGCGCTGTCGCTGGGCTACGATTCCACCACCGCGTTTATTACCATGTTCCGCAAAGGGCTGGGGCAAACGCCGGGGCGGTATCTGGCGGAGCTGACTACGACTTCCCAATAAGCAGCGACACCAGTCCTGCGGCGATCAATGGCCCCACCGGTACGCCGCGAAATAGCGCGACGCCGAGTACCGTGCCTATCAACAGACCGGCAACCAGATGCGGCTGACTGCCCATCAGGGTTACACCGCGCCCGCCAAGCCACGAAACAAACACCCCAACGGCGATCGCCACCAATGATTTCCAGTTCGCGAACGAGTGCAGCAATGTGCTGGCAGGTAGCGCGCCGCTGGCAATGGGGGCCATTACGCTGATGGTCAGAATGATGATACCGATGCTCAGCCCCTGTTTTTCCACCCATGGAAAAAACACGCTGAGCGGGGTGACGCGGATAATAATTAAAACCAGAATAGAGACGGCAACGGTGGTGTTATGGCTGACAAAGCCGAGCGCCGCCAGGCCCAGAAGGATAATCAGGGTGGTATCGAGCATACAGAGGTAATCCTTGCGAAAATCAAAAAAAGACGCTGCTACGCATTGTACGGTTGCGAGTCGCCAGGCGGTTTTACCTGTCGGACGCAGGCTTGCGTAATCCCCTTTACTGTACGCAACTGCGCGAAACTAAGCAGGTCTTTTTCAATTTTTGCAGAGGATTTCAGGCATTTGCCTGATTATTTCGCTAACAGGGTGATTAATGGGCGTCCGTGGCGAATAAATAGCTTAATCGTCTCCAGACGCTTAGGCCTGACGATGAAATGCAACCAGTTCCGGTTGAGCGATGCGCAGATAGTCCTCAGTGTTAAGAATCACCGATGTCTCAAGGCTACCGGCGTTGAAGGCAATTTCGGCAAAACGGTCAAACAGCAACGGGTCGGCGACTAACCGGAGCGCACTGTGGAAACTAAACGGCGGGATGGCACCAAACACGCAGCCGGTGAGTGCATCGACTTCCGCCGGGCTTGCCAGCGAGGCTTTTAGTCCCCCAATATGCTGTGCCAGTTGGGCAAGATTAGCCTGCTGGTCGGCGGGCAGGATAGCCAGCACGTGCTGGTTTACGCCATTGCCTTTGACTTTACACACCAATGCTTTGGCACCCTGACCCAGCGCGGTGCCGCGGATCGCAGAAACAGCTTCACATTTACCGACGGCCTCATGGGTCATCACACGATAGCGGGCGTGCTGTTCATCAAGTAGCGCGAGAAGCTGCTGGTGAATATTCGGCGATACCGGGGTGATCATATTTTGCTCCAGTAAGTAGTAACGGGTTATTCGACTACGTGTCGCTTTTTTTGTCCAGATAGAGGCGCTCATCGGCAATCTTCATTGCTTCATCGAGGCTATCGCCAGCGCACATCTTGTACATACCCCACGAGAAGCTAACGCGTTTATCATGGTCGATAAGCGCTAGCTGTTCCTTGATGCGTTGCGGGATAATCCGGGCCTCTGTCTCTTCGTAGTCCACCAGAATGATACAGAATTCATCGCCACCAAGACGGACACCGTAGTCACTTTTACGAATGGAAGCCGAAATCGCCTGCGCCAGCATGATAATAGCGCGGTCGCCTTCATCGTGACCCCAGGTGTCGTTGATCTGTTTGAGCTTGTCGCAATCCAACGCGATAACCACGATACCGGCACCCTGTTCGGTCAGGCGCTGCAGGCGCATGCTTTGCACCTGCGAAAGAATTTTACGGTTGTACAGCCCGGTTAGCGCATCGCTGATGTTCTCTTTGCTCACCGTACGATAAAGCCGGAAATGGGTGCGTACCAGATGCAGTAAGGCGAGGGTGGTCACCAGGTAGAACAAGAACAGTTTCCACGAACTCAGCAGAAAATAGGTCACATCAAGCGACAGAGTCACGCTCATGTTTTCTGCCAGCGGACGCGTGTACTGAACGTAGTTCAACAGGTGCGCCGCGCTGCGATGCACCCTGATGTGTGCGTTGGTATCCGAATCTGTGAACATGATGTCCAGATAGCGCCAGACCAGCGGGCGATCGTGGGTATAAAAAATATCGCGCATATCCTGACGAGAGAGGTCAACCATGACGATGCCTTTCAGTTGTTCATGCTGATAAACCGGCGTCAGGAAAGTTAAGATATTCTTACGGGTAAAGGTATCCACATAGATACTGGAAACGACCGTTCGGCCAAGAAATAAATTTTCCAGGCTAGCGGGGGAAATTCCGAGGCGTTTGCCGTAGATAAAATTCCAGCTGGTTAGAGTGGGATCGGTAATAACCACCGGAGAATTGAAATAAATATATTGATTCATTAAGTCAATATAATAACGAAAATGTTTATTTGGCTTTGGCTCGTTAGGCAGCGTTGGTTTCCAGACGGTATTATTGGCAATGGCCTGGTCAAAAGCTTCTAAAGCGGGAAGGTCATTCACCCATTGTGAACACGGTGTTTTCCCGGAGGTGAGGGAACCATGTAACGGCGTGTAGGTGTGGCCATCAATGTTCAGACCGCTGACCTTGCCGCGATGCTGCACGCTGGCACAAGCGCGCGCTGCCGCTTCAGCGGTAGGGCGTTCATCCATCTTTCTGGTGAACTGCGATATAATCAGCTGATTCTGATATTTATCATAGAGAAAGGCCGATTCTCCCTTGTCTATGATATATCGCATATAATCAGACATATCCCGATGCGTGGCGATCAATTCATAGATCAGGAATGAAGAGGTGAGTATCACTACGCCACCTGAGATGACGAAGCGTAGTATTTTGTTCTGCAGTTTCATGATGAAATTATTTATTCTTCCGTGGCAGCCGAAATTTTATCATGCGGTGGGCGCTATCACTAGTCATACATTAGCGGTAGAAATGTTTTGCAAACAATGGCGATAAAGCTGTCTCCGAAGAGACAGCCTGGGGAGGGTTATTTGTCGGCACCCTGTTTGTGGAAAAGTTCGCGGAATACCGGGTAGATATCTTCTTGATCGCGAATATGTTGAATCGCAAAGTTATCAAACGTTTGCTGCAGATGTTCGTACTCGCGCCATAGAGTCTGATGCGCCCGACGGGTGATCTCGATATAGCTGTAGTAACGCACCACCGGCAATATTTTTTTCGCCAGAATTTCATGACACAGCGGCGAGTCATCGGCCCAGTTATCGCCATCGGAAGCCTGTGCCGCATAAATATTCCATTGCATGGGGTCGTAGCGCTCCTTCACCACTTCATCCATCAACTTCAGTGCGCTGGAAACAATCGTGCCGCCGGTCTCCTGTGAATAGAAGAACTCGTGTTCATCGACCTCTTTGGCCTGAGTATGGTGGCGAATATAGACCACTTCGACGTTTTTATAGGTTCGGCTCAGGAACAGATAGAGCAGAATATAAAAGCGTTTGGCCATGTCTTTGGTCGACTGATCCATTGAACCGGAGACGTCCATCAGGCAGAACATTACCGCCTGGCTGGAAGGTTCCGGACGTTTTTCATAGTTTCGGTAACGCAGGTCAAAGGTATCGATAAACGGCACGCGGTCGATTTTAGCCCGCAGCTCGGCTATCTCTTTACGCAAGCGCTCCTCTTCGAGTAGCTGCGCGGGTTCGCTTTTGGCGACTTCATCAAGCGTCTCTTCCAGCGCATGCAGTTCACGGCGCTTGCCTGCCGTCATCGCCGTACGGCGGGCAAGGGAGTTTTGCAGTGAACGCACCACGCTAATATTAGCGGGTACACCGTTGGCGGTATAACCGGAACGGTGGGTTTTATACTCGGTCAGTTGACGCTGCTGGTTGCGTTTGAGATTGGGCAGCGCCAGGTCTTCAAACAACAGATCCAGATATTCATCTTTCGATATCTGGAAC
This sequence comes from Kluyvera huaxiensis, assembly GCF_040149365.1. NCBI lineage: Bacteria > Pseudomonadati > Pseudomonadota > Gammaproteobacteria > Enterobacterales > Enterobacteriaceae > Kluyvera > Kluyvera huaxiensis. The sequence continues at coordinate 93,861 of NZ_JBEFLV010000019.1, read as the reverse complement.
ACGAATTCGTCCTGGCCTTCACCGTCGGCGCTGGCTTGTCCTTGGCCGCTACCGCCGCCACCTCCACCGCCTTGAGGACGTTCGATACGGTCATTCTGGACAAAATGGTCATTCCCGGGATGTACCCGGTGGCGTAATCCGCCGCGTCCCTGATGGAACATCGGCTCGCTGATATCATCCGTCGAAATAGAAACGGACTCACCGCTGTCGACGTCAGTTACCGAACGTTTATTGATGGCTTCGGAGATCGACTGCTTAATTTGCGCTTTATAACGGCGCAAGAAGCGCTGGCGGTTAACCGCGCTTTTGTTTTTGCCGTTCAGACGCCGGTCAATGAACCAGGTCATAAGCCCCTCCTGAACTGCTTTGCCAACTCATACACATCATTCTTCACGTTATCGTGGCGGACTTTCCGCCTTCATTGTGCGCGAACAATGCGTGTATCGCCGTGCCTGGGCCCGGTCAGCAACACCGTTGCTTCCGGGCCATTTTTGGCTGTTATGATGATTTACGTACGCGCAGATACCATTCACATAACAGGCGAACCTGTTTACGGGTATAGCCTTTTTCCATCATCCGATCGACGAAGTCGTCATGCTTTTTCTGCTCATCGGTTGAGGTTTTCGCGTTAAACGAAATCACCGGCAGCAGCTCTTCGGTATTCGAGAACATTTTCTTCTCAATAACCGTGCGCAGCTTCTCGTAGCTTGTCCAGTTCGGGTTGCGGCCATTGTTGTGGGCACGGGCGCGCAGCACAAAATTGACAATCTCGTTGCGGAAGTCTTTCGGGTTACTGATCCCGGCAGGCTTCTCGATTTTTTCCAGTTCGGCATTCAGCGATTCACGGTCGAACAGCTGTCCGGTATCCGGGTCACGATACTCTTGATCCTGAATCCAGAAATCCGCATAGGTGACGTAGCGGTCGAAAATATTCTGACCGTACTCGGAGTAAGACTCCAGATAGGCGGTCTGGATCTCTTTGCCAATAAACTCGGCGTATTTCGGGATCAGATAGCCTTTTAAGAACTCAAGGTAACGCTCTGACTGTTCTTGCGGGAACTGTTCGCGCTCAATCTGCTGTTCCAGTACGTAGAACAGATGTACCGGGTTCGCCGCCACTTCCGCGTGATCGAAGTTAAAGACTCTGGAGAGGATCTTAAAGGCGAAACGGGTAGAAAGACCGTTCATACCTTCATCAACCCCCGCATAGTCACGATACTCCTGATACGACTTGGCTTTCGGGTCGGTGTCTTTCAGGCTCTCGCCATCGTAGACGCGCATTTTTGAGTAGATGCTGGAGTTTTCCGGCTCTTTCAAACGCGACAGAATAGAGAAGCGAGACAGCGTTTCGAGGGTTCCCGGCGCACATGGCGCATGGGTCAGCTCACTGTTATTAAGCAGTTTTTCGTAAATCTTGATCTCTTCGGAGATCCGCAGGCAGTAAGGCACTTTGACGATATAAACGCGGTCAAGGAACGCCTCGTTATTTTTGTTGTTGCGGAAAGTCACCCACTCAGATTCGTTGGAGTGCGCCAGGATAATACCGTTAAACGGCAGGGCGGAGATCCCCTCGGTGCCGTTGTAGTTACCTTCCTGCGTGGCGGTCAGCAATGGATGCAGCACCTTGATAGGCGCTTTAAACATTTCGACGAATTCCATAATCCCCTGGTTTGCGCGGCACAGTGCGCCGGAATAGCCGTAGGCATCCGGGTCGTTTTGCGCGTAGTGCTCCAGTTTACGGATATCGACCTTACCAACCAGCGCGGAAATATCCTGGTTGTTCTCGTCGCCCGGCTCGGTTTTGGCAATCGCAATCTGTTGCAGAATAGACGGCCACACTTTCACCACCCGGAACTTGGTAATGTCACCGCCAAAATCCTGCAGGCGCTTGGCGGCCCACGGCGACATAATGGTGCCGAGATAGCGCGTCGGGATGCCGTACTCTTTATCCAGAATCTGCGCGTCTTCCTGTGGATTAAACAGACACAGCGGATGGTCGTTGACCGGGCTGCGCTCGCCATTGGCGCTAAGCACATAAATAGGCACGCGCTGCATCAGTGATTTCAGGCGCTCAGCCAGCGAGGATTTACCACCGCCAACGGGCCCCAGTAAATAGAGGATCTGTTTCTTCTCTTCGAGCCCCTGGGCGGCGTGTTTCAGGTAGGAGACAATCTGCTCAATGGCCTCTTCCATGCCATAGAACTCTTCGAACGCCGGATAGCGCCCGATGACTCGGTTCGAAAAGAGACGGGAAAGCCGCGGTTCCTGAGCCGTATCAACCATTACGGGCTCACCAATAGCTGCTAATAGCCGTTCTGCCGCGTTAGCATAGGCACTGCGATCTTGCTTACATACAGCGAGAAACTCCTGCAGTGTGAACTCTTCGTCCTTGGCAGCTTCATAGCGCTGGCGATAGTGATCGAATATATTCATGGCATGCCGTCCTTTCATTTTTTTAGCACAGGTTAAGAGCCATTGGTATGAATAGTGTGGGCTCCCGGAAGGGGTAAGCCGAACGGCGCTCACTGCATCATCCAGCAACCCGTGTGCCAGGTTGACGGAGCAATTAACGCGAACGTACGTGGCGATGACACCTTCTAAAAATAAGCGTAGATGGCATTTGCAAAACTTGCATGGCGATAAAAACGAATTTCAATGACATATCAATAACTCATCAATAAACACGCCATTAAATCTTTTAATCTTTTTTGTGCTTTCATATATCCGTCACGAATTTGCAAGTAGGTCGTCATAAGCAGATGAGATAATTGCAAGTTATATTTTGCCTTCGGGAGTAAAAAATTTGTGGTAACGCACACTGGGATGTAAACTTCCGCCGCTGATAGGCTGAATAAAAAGGAATTACGGATTGTGAATCGAATCAAACTTCTTGCTCTAGGGATACTGATAGCCACCTCTGCAACTGCTGCTCAGGCGGAAAACAAGCTCACGTTGGGTGCAGGCGTGGGGATTGTTGAACATCCATACAAACAGTATGACCACGACGTTTACCCTGTACCGGTTATTAACTACGAAGGGGATCACTTCTGGTTCCGTGGTTTAGGCGGCGGTTATTACCTGTGGAATGATGGTACTGACCAGCTCTCTTTGACCGCGTACTGGTCTCCAATGTTCTTCAAACCGGGCGATAGCGACAACAGCCAGCTGCGTAAACTGGATCGTCGCCAGTCAACGATGATGGCCGGGGTTTCCTGGTTCCACCATACCCAATACGGTTCTCTGCGCACTACGCTTGCTGGCGATACGCTGGATAAAAGCAACGGTATGGTCTGGGATACGGCCTGGGTTTATCGCTACACCAACGGCGGCTTGACCTTATCGCCGGGCATTGGTCTGCAGTGGAACAGTGAAAACCAGAACCAGTACTATTACGGTGTTTCCGGTCATGAGTCGGCGCGTAGCGGTCTTCGTCGCTACGATCCAAACAGCAGCTGGAACCCGTACCTGGAAATGAGCGCCAACTACCGCTTTGCCGGTAACTGGAGCGTTTACGGTACCGCGCGTTACACCCACCTCTCTGATGAGGTAACCGACAGCCCAATGATTGACAAAAGCTGGACGGGACTGCTGGCGACCGGCGTGACCTACACCTTCTAAAAATCGTCTGATTTCAGTGTCAAAGTGCCAGCACGATAAGGCGCTTGTCGTTGCACTGCAGACGGGCATCATAACGGTGCGCTGCACCGTTATGATGCTATCTCTTAAAACGCGTACTTCATCCCCACCATTGCCGATACATCACTGTAGCCATCGTTACCGACCTGCAGCGCCGTCCCACTCCACAGATTTAGCGCCGGGGAGAGTTGCCCCTGAACGCCGAGTTTCAGCTGAGCCACGTTCTGCGCACCATCCTGACTAATAAGGGTATCGTTCATCCGAATTTCAGCCGCGTGGGTGTTGTGCAACCAGTCGGCCTCAACATAAGGTTTAAACTCACGGTTTTTACCCTCATCCTCTGCACGATGGCCGCGCAGGTACAGGCGTACCCCAAGGCGAGATTGCAGATTACCGTGGCCGTTATCCTGAACCTGAGTGCCGTTAACTTCCGTATGACTCGGACTTTTGACGCCCATCCAGGTGAGCTGCGCCTGCGGCTCGAGATAGATGGCCTGCCGCTCTCTTTCGCGCATTAGCAGGTTGTATCCCGTTTCAATAGAAGCCGTGAAGCCACGGCTGCGGTAATGTTCGCTGGCCAAATCCTCGCCATTTACCTGATTCTTGAACCAGTTGTAGTTGACCCAGCTATCGATATAAGCGCCCTCGCGGCTGAGCGCGTTCTGATACCAGGTTCCGTAGGCACCCACGCTATAGCCGTCCATACTGTTACGGGAACGATATCCGGTGAGCGATGAGGCGGTATTACCTTTGACGTTGCCGTAGCCGGCCATCAGCCCGGTACCCCAGCGATCTTCACCGTTGCGGCTACCGTGGAAAAACTCATTACCCATCTGCGCAACGTAGCGATTAGCCTGGGTGCGCATCTGGCCATTTGCCGCCCGGAAGCGGTTTTGGCCGCCTTCCTGACGCAGCCAGAATGTGCCAGCAAGGGCAGGGCGGTGAGTATCCTGAATACTGTATTCGGTGGCGCCTTCGCGATCGTCGAGCGTGAGGGTAAACAGCGAATTCGCCGCCGCCAGGTTGCTTAAATAGCTGCCCGCTTCCGGACGATACTGTGGAATTGGGGTGACAGGGTTGGTATTCATCGATGTCAGATACCAGTTCTGGCCTTTTTGCACCAGACTGTAATCCCAGGCTCCGGCGACGGCTCGCCCCGATTGCTTAAAGGCGTCGGCGGAGGAGGTACCATCCACGCTAATAACCTCAATACCACGATTGGTCTGTGCGCCCAGACCGCCTACATTGTTGAAACTGACCCATGTGGTGCCTGATGTACTGCCCTGGATACTGACGTGGTCGGTTTGCGAATTGTCATCTCCCAGCACGGTGCTGAGATTCATCTGGCTGTCGCTGCCGCCCTTATAATCGCCATTCACCTTCAGCTGATTACCTGCTTGCAGCTGGCTGCGCGAGAGATTAACCGTACCGCTATTGTCCAATGAGCCGTTGATGGTAAAGGTGGCAAGCGTGGTGTCATCCTGAGTCGTAGAACCCACGGTCAGCGTGCTGCCTTCATCAAGGGTGGTGCTGCCAACGCTACCGGTACCGGAAAGAGCGGTCCCTGAACGCGCCGTGACGTCACCCGCCAACGACCCGGTAACGTCGATACTGCCCTGCGCAAGGGTGGTTTCACCGCTAAAGGTACTGTCACCGGATAAGGTTAATGCACCGCTTCCCAGTTTAGTGAAGTCGCCGCTGCCGGTGATCCCCTGCGCAATGGTGGTGTTATAGCCCTGCGTATCCAGCGTACCGCCGGCGGTATCGATAACAATCGGACGTGAGCTGTCGAAATTGAAATCGCCGACCATCTGTAGCGTACCGCCGTCAAAGGTTAGCGTACTGCTGGCATTGCCAAGGCTGGCATCTTCGGCGACCTGCAATATTCCCGCGTAAATTGTCCACGGCGTGACGGCGTCGGTGGCGTTCTGCAAAAGCCAGGTTCTATTGCCGGTTTTGCTGAAATGATCAAACCCTTGATACTGGGCGCTGTCGCCAATCGTTGCTGCATCAAAGACGGCATTTTTCTCACCGCCCAGGATCAGCGTATCGTCGCCATTACCGGCGACAACATCTCCCAAAACCTGGTATCCCGCTTGCAGCTCCAGGGAATTGGTACCAGAGACAAACATAACCGCCTGCGAGCGAGTCGTCCCATCCTGATTCAGCCCGCCCTGTAATGTCCCGCTATTGATGATGGTCATATCGCTGCCGTAAACGCCGACGCCACCGGTTCCCGCGTCACCCGTTGCGGTACCCGCGCTACCGCCGCTGCCGCCGGAAATAGTGCCGGTGTTGTTGAGCGTACCGCCGCCGGTCGTAATATGCACACCATCCCCGCCGGCCCCGCCATCGGATTTACCGCCGCCACCGCCGCGATTCCCGGTGCCGCCAAGGATGTCACCGTCGTTGACAACCGTGCCGCCAGAACCAATCAGAACACCGTTCCCGCCTTTACCGCCCACGCCGCCATCGCCCTGGCTGCCACCGCCACCTGTGCCGCCCATGCCACCGCGAATCGAAGCACCGGAGGAGTTAACAACGGTACCTGAGCCGTTGATGGCCAGCCCGCTACCGCCTTGTGCGCCGGTGCCTCCGTTGGCATCGGTACCGTTGGCATTGGCCCCCGCACCCCCGTCGCCGCCGATAAACTCGCCGTGGTTTTCTACGCTGCCTGCACCGGTGATATTGACTGCCGTACCCCCGACGCCCCCGACGCCACCGCCGCCCGCAGAGTCATCGCCGCCTTTACCGCCCTGGACCTTACCGGTTGACTCGTTGGTGACGCTGCCTTGCTGGTTGATATCGATCCCTGTGCCGCCAGTGCCTGAATCACCGCCGCGCGAAGTGGTGAGACTCCCGCTACCGCCGCCACGATTTCCCGAACCGCCGATGACGGAGCCAGCATTGGAAACGTTCCCACCGTTTTGCAGCAAAATACCGGTACCGCCATTACCGCCATCGCCGCCGTTACCGCCGCTCAGATTGAGGCCGCTGCTGGTGGAGTTACCGCCACCGCCGGTTCCGGCATTACCGCCGACGATGCTGCCGCTTACCTCATTGGTGACGGTACCGCTGCCGACTACCGTTATCCCGCTGCCGCCGTTGCCGCCGGCTGCCCCATCGCCGACGACGCCGGTACCTTGTCCAGAGTTGACCGCGCCGCCGTTACCGCCATCACCGCCGGCACCGCCAATAATTTTATTGCTGTTGGTAATGGTACTGGTGTCGCTTAACCAGACGCCGTTCCCGCCGTCGGCCGCTTTACCGCCGGTCCCACCGACGCCAGTCACAGTGGTGTTTTGGGTGCTATTTGCATCGGCCGCCAGGCCGCCCGTGGCTCCATGACCGCCGGTAATCGTACCGGTATTGGTGACGTTACCGCCCTGAGTGGCCGTCACGCCGTCGCCGCCTTTACCGCCTGCGCCACCGCTGCCTGCATGAATGGTGGTTCCGTTATCGGTTTGCGCGTTGGCGCTGGCGCTACCGGTGTTGCCACCGTTGCCACCCGCACCGCCATCAATGGTGCCACTGTTCGCATAGCTGCCGCTGGAAGTCAGCAGCACGCCGCTGCCACCATTACCGCCTTCGCCGCCATCGCCACCGTTCCCGGCGTCGGTGACATCGGTCGTATTTGAACCCCCGTTGCCGCCGTGACCGCCGTTGCCGCCAACAATGGCTCCGGTGTTATTCGTTTGACCGGTACCGTCTAACACAATGCCAGCAGAACCACCACCGCCGCCGCCGCCGGCAGCACCGGAGCCATTGTTAGCATTACTATCGGGTTCCTGATGACTTCCACCGACCCCAGGGTGATCTTCTGGCGTACTGGCACTGCCTGCATTACCGCTTTCGCCGTCGCTACTAGCCTGTCCACGACCACCGCTCCCTCCAGCGCCCCCGTTGCCGCCAGCACCGGTGGTGAGATCCATATCGCCGCCGTGACCACCTTGTGCGCTGGCATCAGAGGTTGCTGCACTGCCGTCCGCACCGTCTGCAGCATGCGCGGCATAAGGTAATGGGGCGCAAAGCGCCAGGCCAATAGTGAGCGCAAGCGTATTACGCTGGAAAGGGGGGTGTGAAAAACAGACATACTGGTCCTCTACAATTTACGGGTACTAACAGATAACAACCGTGGAAGTGCGGCATTTGAGTTGTGCAGGGCCGCAAACCCACGCAGTGTATGAGGGGTGTAGAGGTAATTATGTATGGTGAAAGGTTTTGATTATTTGTTTTTAGTTGGTGCTTATATCTAGTCTTTTAATATTACTACTGTGGTTTGTTCTGCGGATTTGTTTCTGGGTAAAAGTTGATCCAAGTAATGTTACCGGTAACTTATTATGAATAATTGAATGATTTTGATGGAGGCTAAAGGGAAAAGGCTGGGCAAAGGAGTATTGCCCAGCGAGGACAGCAAGAAGGGATTAGCGTTTTACAACGCGGATTGTTTGACTCAGACGTGCTGGTTTTTCTTCCGTTGCTTTCTGCGTCGCGCTGGCGCAGGCGGTTTCTACGCAGACGAAGGTTTTGTAACCGTCATCTGGCATATCCGCCATGCTGACCGAAAGCGCCGGGCCTGGGTTCCAGCCCACGACGTTAACGTGGTGATGGTGAACTACGTCAATTTTACGATTTAAGGCGCTATCGTGGATAACGCTACAGGCTTCTGGGTTCAGGTAAACACGGTCGGTACGATCCGGGAAGGTCTGTACGCCATCGCTGAGTTGGCCGATTTCAGCGTTCAGCACTTTATCGATATAACGATCGCCAAGACCGCTTACTTTCACCGCGTGGATATCGCCGACGTTGAAATAGGTGTGCAGGGCGGTAGTGGTTTCGAATTCGCCGTGTGCTTCCAGTTCCATCTCACAGGTTTTACCCAGTTTGAAGCGAGCCAGTAGGCTGAACTCGTGTGGCCAGTACTGACGGGTCGCCTCGCTGCTTTTCAGCTCAAAGGTCAGCACTACGCCGTTATCGTCTTCGTTATGCGCTTTCAGATCCCACGGCAGGTTACGGGCGAAGCCGTGAGCCGGGAAACCTTGCTGTGCTGCCGGGCCAAACCATGGCCAGCAGATCGGTACGCCGCCGCGCAGCGCCACGCCGTTTTTGAATGGGGTATTATTGCTGAGCCACAGAACCTCTTCTTCACCCGCCGGTTTCCAGGAGAGCAAATGTGCGCCCTGGAAGGCGATGGAGGCTTTTACTTTTGGGTGGTCGACAACGATGAGCGGCAGCTCATCAAGCTGGCGACGGGAGAGGACAGGGGTAAGCTGTTCAAGAACCGGAAGAGCGAAAATTTTGTTAATCATGCTGCAATCCTTGGTGTTTAAAATACTTAGCCATAAAAAAAGGCGACCGAGGTCGCCTTTTTGGATCAGATTCTCATCTCAACTTATTTGGAGATGTGAGCGATCAGGTCCAGAACTTTGTGAGAGTAGCCAGTTTCGTTGTCGTACCAGGAAACCAGTTTCACGAAGTGGTCGTTCAGTGCGATACCTGCTTTAGCATCGAATACGGAAGTGCAAACTTCACCGTTGAAATCGGTAGATACAACGTCGTCTTCGGTGTAACCCAGAACGCCTTTCATTGCGCCTTCGGAAGCAGCTTTCAGTGCTTTCTTAATTTCTTCGTAAGAAGCAGCTTTTTCCAGACGAACGGTCAGGTCAACAACGGATACGTTCGGGGTAGGAACGCGGAACGCCATACCAGTCAGTTTGCCATTCAGTTCTGGCAGTACTTTACCTACTGCTTTAGCAGCACCGGTAGAGGATGGGATGATGTTCTGGGATGCGCCGCGGCCGCCGCGCCAGTCTTTGTGAGACGGGCCATCAACGGTTTTCTGAGTAGCGGTGGTTGCGTGGACAGTGGTCATCAGCGCTTCAACGATACCGAAGTTGTCGTTGATAACTTTAGCCAGTGGTGCCAGGCAGTTGGTGGTGCAGGATGCGTTAGAAACGATGTCCTGGCCTTCGTATTTGTCAAAGTTAGCGCCTTTAACAAACATAGGGGTGTTGTCTTTGGAAGGACCAGTCAGAACAACTTTTTTAGCGCCAGCTGCGATGTGCTTACGAGCAGTTTCGTCAGTCAGGAACAGACCAGTTGCTTCAGCAACTACGTCAACACCGACTTCGTTCCACTTCAGGTTAGCTGGATCACGCTCAGCGGTAACACGGATTTTTTTACCGTTAACGACCAGATGACCGTCTTTCACTTCAACGGTACCGTTGAAACGGCCGTGAGTGGAGTCATATTTCAGCATGTATGCCATGTAGTCAGCGTCTAACAGATCGTTGATTGCAACGATTTCGATGTCAGAACGTTCCTGAGCAGCACGGAAAACAATACGGCCGATACGGCCAAAACCGTTGATACCTACTTTGATAGTCATATATTCCACCAGCTATTTATTAGTGAATAAAAGGTTGCGTGTAAAATTACAAAAACCTTAGGCAGCGTCAAGCGGAATCGTGTCAATCATTGCGACAAATCAATCCTCTGCCTAAGCTTTGCACGACTGACCTGCCTCACTCTTCCTATGAGCTAGAAACCACATGAGGGCGGAGCCGGGATTTTTAAAGGGCACAGTAGATGAAAGTGTGATGTATATCACAATTAACCCTCGGCCTTTTCACGCCGATTAAGTTTAGAACAAAAGTTCACACTTCATTGTTAATGTTTTGTTAGAATCATCTGGTAATTGTATTTTTCATTGTGAGATGTGAGCAAAATGGTAAATAAACCCACCCCAGAAGAACTAAAAAATAATCTCAGCGAAATGCAGTTCTATGTCACCCAGAAACACGGTACGGAACCGCCATTTACCGGGCGTTTGCTGCACAATAAGCGTGATGGGATTTACCACTGCCTGGTGTGCGATGCGCCGTTATTTCATTCACAAAGTAAGTTTGATTCTGGATGCGGCTGGCCGAGTTTTTACGAGCCGGTGAGCGACACGGCTATCCGTTACCTCAATGATTACTCCCACGGCATGCAACGTACTGAAATCCGTTGCGGAAATTGTGATGCTCATCTGGGGCACGTCTTCCCCGATGGACCACAGCCGACGGGTGAGCGTTTTTGCGTCAACTCCGCCTCGCTGAACTTCACGGATGACGAGAGCGGTACCTCAACAAAAGGTTGAAAAAACGATTCAGCAAATTATTCCTGAGGAGAAGGAGCGGGAGATGAGTATTGAGCAAATGATCGACAATATGACGCCGGAAATTTACCAGCGCTTAGTCACCGCCGTAGAGCTTGGAAAATGGCCGGACGGAGTGGCGCTGACCGCCGAACAGAAAGAAAACAGCCTCCAATTAGTGATGCTTTGGCAGTCTCGTCACAACGATGACGCGCAGCACATGACCATCGATACCCAGGGGCAGATGGTGATGAAGAGTAAGCAGCAACTGAAAGAAGACTTCGGTATTTCACCGAAGCCTATCGCGACGTTTAAGCAACACTAAGCGGCGGCCCACGACGTAATCAGCCGCTCTCGGGCGTACCATATCGCTTCCCTGACCGCGACGGGCCTGTTCAGCAGGCCTAACGCGTAGAAGCGGTCGGCGATGGATTGCTGCGCCCGTACCGCCTGCATATCCATCTCTCGGGTCTGATGGCTGCGGCGCGCCAGCGCACAGGTAAGCGAACCGACATCCAATCCTAATTCACTGGCCAGCAGTTGCGCCGCTTCATGGCGATGACGGTCAATAAACTTCCCGGTTTTTACCAGCGCGGCCACAATCCCGGCAATAATTTCCTCGTTATGGCGCGCATACTCGCGGCGCGTGATGTAAAACTGATGGTTGTTGACGCGCCCTTCGCCGGTTGCGAGGACTCGCAGCGTACTGCTTTGCTCCGCAGCGCTGAGCACCGGGTCCCACATCATCCAGGCGTCGGCGGCCAAATAGTCACTGGCGGTTAACGGATACTTCGGTGGCGTATAGACCACTTTCACATCGCCAAGCCCAAGCCCGGCTTCTTCCAGAATTTGCACCAGCAGCCAGTGAACATTCGACCCTTTGTTGAGCGCGATGCGTTTACCGCGAAGCTGTTGCGGCGTACGGATATCGCTGGCGTTGGGAACCACCATGGCGACGCTGCGTGGAGCAGGCGGCTCCCAGGCAACATACAGCAGCGAGTTGTCTTTCGCCTGGGCAAAAATCGGCGGTGCTTCTCCGGTGGTGCCAAAATCAATCTCATCGTTGCTCAGCGCTTGCAGTAGCTGCGGACCTGCTGGGTATTCGCTCCACAGCACGTTCACGCCCAGCTCGCCAAAAGATTGCTCCAGTAGCTGGCGGGCTTTAAGCACGCCGAGATTGCCAAAACGCTGATAGCCAATACGCAGCTCTCGCTCGCGTGGCGCAGAGACAACCGGTTCGCCTACCTTACGCCGTTGCTTTATCACCCCCAGGTGCGCTAACTGCGTGCGCAGCGTATGACGACTGATGCCCAACAGTGAAGCCGCCTGGCTTTGGTTGTTATCGCTCTGGCTCATGGCCGTTTGGATCATCGCCCGCAGTAGCCGGTCGTACAGCGCACCGCTGTGGGTGAGTAGCTGATTACGCATAAAACGAGTGAGTTCATCGCCGTCATCCATGGGCGATTGCTGGGCGGCTACGGCCGACGTTAACCGCAGATTTTCAGGCGTGAGTACGCTATCTGGATTCAGCAGCACCGCATTGTGCAGCGTATTTTCGAGCTCGCGGATGTTGCCCGGCCACGGATAAGTGCGCAATAAATCGAGCGTTTCCGGCGCCAGTTGTGGTACCAGGCGGCCTAAACGTGAGGCATATAGCTGAACAAAATGCTGAGCCAGAACCGGGATATCTTGCTGGCGCTGACGCAGCGGCGGCAGGGTTACTGCGGCAATATTGAGGCGATAATAAAGATCCTCGCGGAAACGCCGTTCCTGAATGGCTCGCGCCAGATCGACGTGAGTCGCCGCAATCACTCGCACATTGATGCGGATAGGCTTATGAGAACCGACGCGCGTGATTTCGCGCTCCTGCAACACGCGCAGCAGCTTCACCTGCAGTGCCAGGCTCAGTTCACCGATTTCATCCAGCAGCAGCGTGCCGCCTTCTGCCGCTTCGAACCAGCCCTGATGAGTATGTGTCGCCCCGCTGAAGGCGCCTTTCTCGTGGCCGAACAGCTCCGACTCCGCCAAAGACTCGGTCAATGCGCCACAGTTTACCGCCAGAAACGGCGCATTAGCGCGCGGGCTATGACGATGCAGATAGCGCGCCACCACCTCTTTACCGGTGCCGGTTTCGCCGATGATTAGCACCGTCGCGTCAGTAGGCGCAAGGCGAACCAGTATCTTCTGAAAGGCCTGTGAGGCGGGGTCGACCAGCGACGGGCCGGTTACGGTAAGTTCTGCGTTGAGCATCTTGAGTCTCCAGCTGATTTCTTTAAGGACGGTATCTTTTGCCGTCACGATTTGCCAGAGGGGGAAGCGGGCGCTTTGTTGCCATTGCGGCAGTTTCGGTCGTCCATGTGTTGCATCTGCAACACATTTCAATTACCCGATTTTAAGTTAACTAAATGATAAATATAGTTATTTAATTTTTTAAAAGCTGGCACAGATTTCGCTTATCTCTTTATAACTGACTTAAATAACTGCTTCTATAAATACTAAATATAGTTATAAAGGAAATGGATAATGACAGCACAAGCCGCTGAGAAAATTAATGTCTTCTGGTTTTTACCTACCCATGGCGATGGGCGCTATCTGGGCACCACCGAAGGCGGTCGCCCGGTAGATTTGCCCTATTTGCAGCAGGTTGCACTGGCGGCGGATAGCCTGGGTTACTACGGCGTACTGATCCCTACCGGCAAAAGTTGCGAAGATTCCTGGCTGGTGGCTGCCGCGCTGGCGCCCATCACTCGTAATTTACGCTATCTGGTGGCGGTACGGCCGGGTCTTCAGCCTCCAACGCTGGCTGCGCGGATGGCCGCCACGCTGGACAGGCTTTCCGAGGGACGTCTGTTGATAAACGTAGTGACCGGCGGCGATCCGGTGGAAAACAAAGGTGACGGGATCTTCCTCAACCACAGTGAGCGCTACCAGGTGACTCACGAATTCCTTGAGGTTTATAGGCGTTTGCTGGCCGGAGAAAAGGTCGATTATCACGGTAAACATCTCCAGGTCGAAGGGGCGGAAGTGCTGTTCCCGACGGTACAAAAAAATGGGCCGCCTCTGTACTTCGGCGGCTCCTCCGAGCAGGCGATCGACGTTGCCGCCGATCACATCGACGCATATCTCACCTGGGGCGAGCCTCCTGCTCAGGTGGCAGAAAAACTGGCGGTGGTGAAAGCCCGTGCTGAAGAAAAGGGACGCCAGCTGGAATACGGGATCCGCTTGCACGTGATTGTCCGTGAAACGGAAGAGGAGGCCTGGGCGGCGGCGGATAAACTGATCGCCCATCTGGATGATGACACTATTGCCCAGGCGCAGCAGATTTTCTCCCGTATGGATTCCACCGGCCAGGCCCGCATGAGCGCGCTGCATAACGGTAGCCGCGACAATCTGCGTATCGCGCCAAATCTGTGGGCGGGCGTTGGCCTGGTCCGCGGCGGGGCGGGCACTGCGCTGGTGGGCAATCCACAGCAGGTCGCGGAACGCATTCGCGAGTACCAGACGCTGGGGGTCACGAACTTTATTTTCTCCGGCTATCCGCATCTGGAAGAGGCGCATCGCTTTGCTGAGCTGGTGATGCCGCTGCTCCCGGCCAGTACGCAACCGCGTTCGGCGAAGGGTCAGGTCAATACCGGTCCTTTCGGTGAAACCATCGGTGGGGCGAAACGTCCTGCTAAACATGTCAGCGCGAGCTGAAGGGGGATGAAGATGTCCGATCCCCATGTAGTGATTGTCGGTGGCGGTTTTAGCGGTACGGCTGTCGCAATCCATCTGATGCGCGAAGCAACGCGGCCTGTGCGTATCAGCGTGATTGAACCGCGTGAACATTTAGGCCACGGCGTGGCCTATTCAGCGACCGATCCGGCCCATCGGATTAACGTTCCCGCCGCGCGTATGCAGTTGGCCGGGGAAGACGACGGCGCATTTGACCGCTGGTATCGCCGCTACGGCGATTTTCCACAGGATACGCAGGCGCAGTTGGCTGATGGCAGCGTCTATCCTCAGCGTGGGGCCTTTGGTCGCTATGTGGAGGCTGCTTTCATCCAGGCGTCGCAACAGCACTGCTCACGCGTCGCCCATATTCGGGAACGCGCGGTCGATTGGCAGGACGGTAGCCTTATCACCTCCGGTGGCCGTCGCCTGCGTGCTGACCGTATCGTTCTGGCAGTCAGTCATCCACCGCCGCGATTACCCCGGACGGTGCAGGCATCCAGTCAGCATCCCCGGCTGATCGCCAATCCATGGAGTGCCGGGGCGCTGAGCGGTATTCCTTCCACGGCGAGGGTGGCGATTATGGGTACAGCGCTCAGCATGGCGGACGTAGTGGCATCGCTTGAGCGGCAGGGGCATCGGGGCGATGTGTTGGCCTTTTCGCGCCACGGTCTACTTTCGCGACCAAACTCGCCGATAAACCTGGCGAAATGGCAGGCTGATTACCGGTACGGCACGCTGGGCCAGCGTTTACGCCTGATTCGTGATGACATCCAGCGCGCGCAGGCGCAGGGTTTGCCCTGGCAGGTGGTGCTTGATGCCGTGCGTCAACAGGGACAGGAGATCTGGCAGCGGCTTACGGAAGCGGAAAAGCGTCAATTCCTACGCCATTTGCGGCGCTTCTGGGATGTGCACCGTTATCGCATCGCTCCGCAGGTCGCGCAGGCGATTGTGGACAAACGCCATGCGGGTAGTTTTCGCCTGCTTGCAGCACGGTTGCAAACGCTGGAATCATCCGGCCCGACGTTCCAACTCCATTTAACGCTGCGCGGCGGTAAGTCGCAGCAGGAAACCGTTGACTATCTGGTGCTGACCACCGGTCCCGACCATGCGGATCTCGTTGCCAGCCAGCCATTTCTGCAAGCCCTGCACCAGGCTGGGCTGATTCATCCGGACCCGCTAGGAATGGGAATTGAAGTGAATGCGTTGTCGCAAGCCTCGCCGAATCTCTGGGTGGCGGGCCCCGCCGCACGCGGGCGCTTTGGCGAACTCATGGGGTTGCCGCAGGTTGCCGAACACGCGCAGCAGGTGGCGCAAAATGTGCTGGAAACCCTGGGCTGCCGTCAGCTCATCTTATCGTAAACCTATCCAAACTATTGCTGACGCCGGGCTAAACGCCGGGTGTATTGGGAGACTGTTATGGCATCGCAACGTGAAATTCGACTGAACGCTTTTGATATGAACTGTGTCGGCCACCAATCGCCGGGGCTGTGGGCGCATCCGCGCGACCGCTCCTGGCAGTATAAGGATTTGGACTATTGGGTCGATCTGGCGCGTTTGCTCGAACGCGGTAAATTTGACGGCCTGTTTATCGCCGATGTGCTGGGCGTTTACGACGTCTTTAACGGCAATGGCGACGCGGCGATTCGCCAGGCGGCGCAGGTTCCGGTTAACGATCCGCTGGCGCTGGTGACACCGATGGCGCTCGTTACCGAGCATCTTGGTTTTGGCCTTACCGCCTCGCTATCGTTTGAACATCCCTATCCGTTTGCCCGTCGCCTGTCGACGCTGGATCATCTGACCAAAGGACGGGTGGGCTGGAATATCGTCACCTCTTATCTGGAAAGCGGAGCGCGTAATATTGGCCAGCAGGCGCAAACCGCGCATGACGCACGCTACGACTACGCCGACGAGTATCTGGAAGTGGTGTACAAATTGCTGGAAGGGAGTTGGGAAGAGGGGGCGATACTGCGTGACCGAGAACGACGAATTTTCAGCGACCCGAGTAAAATTCATGCCATTAACCATCACGGCAAATTCTTCGATGTGCCGGGATACCACCTCTGCGAGCCATCACCGCAGCGTACGCCGGTGCTCTATCAGGCCGGGGCGTCCAGTCGTGGCAAGCAGTTTGCGGCCAGCCACGCCGAGTGCGTATTTGTTGCTTCGCCGTCAAAAAGCGCTTTGAAAAAAACGGTAGCCGATATTCGCCGCCGCGCGCAGGAGGCGGGGCGCGATCCGCACAGCATTCTGATTTTCAATATGCAAACCGCGATTGTCGGCGAAACCGATAAAGCCGCGCAGGCCAAATGGCAGGAGTACAAAAGCTACACCAGCTATGAAGGCGCGCTGGCGCTGATTTCCGGCTGGACGGGGATTGATTTCAGCCAGTACCAGCCGGACGAGGTGTTTACCTATTCGAAAACCAACGCCATTCAGTCGGTGGTGGATACGTTCTCCACCGCCGATCCCGACAAGCAGTGGTCGGTGAAGGCGATGGCGGATTGGGTGGGGATTGGTGGTTTTGGCCCGCTGATTGTGGGCAGTGCGCAAACCGTCGCCGATGAATTGCAGTCGTGGGTGGAGGAGACCGATGTGGACGGTTTCAATCTGGCCTACGCCGTCACGCACGAAACCTTCACCGATGTGGTGGAGCTATTGATCCCAGAATTGCAAAAACGCGGCGTCTACAAGCAGGAGTACAGCCAGGGCACTTTGCGGGAGAAACTCTTTGGCGGCAGCGCACGTCTACAGGCTCCGCATCCGGGGGCCGGGTATCGTATTCATGCCGGGAGCGGGATTTTGACGCCGGTGTAATTCGCCGGGATTCAGTGAACGAAGCTCAACTCACCCACGCACCGAATCAGGGCTAGCACACTGTAGCCCTGATTCGGTACCTGATCTTAGAGAAAGACGCTAGTGCTTAATCCCCAGCGATTCAGCCAGCTGCTTCGCCAACTGGTTATTGTCGTCCGCACCGTATTCCCAGAACATCGCCCCGGCAAGCCCCTTGCTCTTGATATAGTCGGCCTTAATGCTCACCGAGCGCGGGTTTTCGTAAGATAGGGCAAACAACGCTTTGCCGTCGCTGGATTGTACCGACAGCCACGGCACTTTGGCCTGGTCGTCCCAGTGTTCGGTAAAGCGCTTCTGCGGATCGTTCAGCAGTTTGGCGACGATATCGTTGTATTTCACGTAGGTATCCTTGCTCAAATCCACGCCCAGTGATTTAAACAGTTCTACTTCGTGGTCGCCAAAATAGGGCTGAGTCACCGGTTTTTTCTGCGCATCCGGCTTACTCCAGTCGATGCCCGGCTCGACGGTACGTTTTGGTACGCGGCCATAGAAACCAATACCGAGGTTCATCTGGCTTGGCTTCAGACCGGCGGCGATATAGTTGTTCACCACAAAGTCGGCGCTGTACTTATCCGCGGCGGCAACCGTCGGCCATTGGGTTGAGTCATACAAATTGGAGTTGAAGTACTGGGTGCCGTACGCCATGTCGTAGGTCATCAGGTTGATGTAGTCGAGCAGCGGGGCAATAGCCTTCACGTCGACCCAACTTTTCGGGCTTTCGGCGTTGGCTCCTACGGCGATAGTCACCAGCTTGTGTTTGCCAAACGCTGCACGCAGCTCTTTGAGCAGCGTGGTGAAGTTATCTCTGTCCGCCGGTTGGCTGGCCACCAGTCCCCAGGCACCGTTAACCGGGTATTCCCAGTCAAGATCGATGCCGTCGAGGCCGTATTTATCCACGACTTCCTGCGCGGAACGGATAAATACCGCGCGGGCTTCAGGCGATGCCGCCGCGCCAGAGAAGCCGCGTGCGCCCCAGCCGCCGACGGAGAGCAGCACTTTCAGGTTCGGGTTCTGTTTACGCAGGACGGGGATTTTTTCTAAATCCGATTGCACCTTCGGCGAAAGCCAAATTTGATGCAGTTTAGCCGGGTCTTTTAATGCGTCGTTGGTTTCATCTTTTTCATCGTTATAGATAAGACCAAAAGAATAGTTGAGATGGGTAATTTGGCGCACATCGAGTTTATTGATATCGCCGCCAGGCCCGGCAGTAACATCGCCGCCGCCGTTAAAGTAGCCAACCGACATCAGGGAATTAGCCGAAACAACCGACGCGCAGAGCAGGGGTAATGCTGCCAGCAAAGGCAAAAGTTTCATACACGGTCCTCTTTGACATTAAAAAAACAAACCAGCCACGGGAAAAGTGTGGCGAAAAAATAACCGTTTAAACATAGCATTGCCAAAAGGACAAATCTGCGAAGCGGTTCACGTGGGAGAAGGCGGGTGGGGAAAAAATAACCGGATTATGACAGGGTTAGTGGAATATCGTCAGAAGCTGCCCGGGGATGTAATACCGTTCACTTAAGCAAAGCGATTAGGGGAAACGCCGGGATTTGGTTCCCGGAGGGACGCCAAACCCGGTGGTCGCCCCGGGTATCTCAATCTTACACTCACGGTTTACCCGGCGGCGGGAATGTCCAGAACCGCCGGGCGGTAAGTGGCTATCAGGCTATCCCTGATTCTCAAGCCAGTCGTCGAGGGTATACAGCGTTGCCCCTTCGGCAGCCATCTCCATAAAGGCGTTGACGCTATCCTGCGGCTGAATATTCACGCCGCGACAGCCGTCGGTAATGACGTTCACCGTATAACCCAGCGCTAATGCATCCAGCACCGTGAACTTAACGCAGTAGTCGGTCGCAAGGCCCAGTACGATAAGTTCATTAATCTCATGCTCGCGTAACCACGCGTCAAGACCGGTTTTTTGCCGATGACCGTTATCGAAAAAGGCGCTGTAGCTGTCGATATTGACGCTTTCGCCCTTGCGGAACACGGCATCAATATCCTGTTGCGTCAGCAGCGGATGAAACGCCGCGCCGTCGCTGCCCTGGACGCAATGATCCGGCCAGAAGGTTTGTGGCAAACCGTCAAGCATCCCCTGGCTGTACGGTTCTACGCCGTGCTGACTGGCAAAACTGCCGTGATTGGCCGGATGCCAGTCCTGGCTGGCGACCACCGTATCGCCGAGGATTTTCGCTGCGCGAATCAACAGATTCGCCACGTCGATGGTGCTATCGCCATCGGCAACCGCGAGCGCGCCGCCGGCGCAGAAATCATTTTGCAAATCGACCAATAACAGTGCGCGTTGCGTCATGACACTCTCCTTATTCGTCTGGCGTCAGCTCGCCACGCAGGTTTTGCTGCATGGCCTGGCGGATAGTTTCGGTATCCAGTCCCTGACTGAGCAGATAGTGCAGCTTGGTCAGCGTCGCTTCTACGGTCATATCGGAACCGCTAATCACACCCGCCTGCGCCAGCGCGTTACCGGTGGCGTAGCCGCCCATATTGACCTTGCCGGACATACATTGGGTCAGGTTAATCACCAGAATGCCGCGGTTGCTGGCTTCGGTCAGCTCTTTAATGAAATTACCGTTCTGTGGCGCATTGCCCACACCGTAGGAGCGCAGGATCAGCGCTTTGACCGGTTGTAGCAGGAAGTTACGTACCACATCGGCGGAAATCCCTGGATAAATCGTCACCACGCCAATCGGCTGCGGGGTGATAGGGTGCACAATCAGCTCGCCGTCACCGTGCGGTGCCGGCGGCGTGCCGAGGCGGCGAATATGAATACCGGCTTCCAGCAGCGGCGCGAGGTTCGGCGAGGCGAAAGCATCGAAGCCATCGGCGTGAGCTTTGGTGGTGCGGTTGCCGCGATACAGGCGATTGTTGAAGAACAACGTCACTTCGTTAATGGGGTAATTGGCGGCAACGTACAGAGCATTCAGCAGGTTTATCTGCCCATCGGAGCGCAGCTCGGCCAGTGGGATTTGCGACCCGGTGACGATAACCGGTTTACCGAGATTCTCCAGCATAAACGACAGCGCGGAGGCGGTGAACGCCATGGTGTCGGTGCCGTGCAGGATAACAAAGCCGTCGTACTCGTCATAGTGCGCTTTAATATCGTCGGCGATGTGCTGCCAGTCTTCCGGCGTCATGTCGGAAGAGTCCATCAGCGGATCGTATTCGTGGATAGTGAAGTCCGGCATCTCAGGACGATGGAACTCGGGCATCAATGCCAGCTGGCGCTGCAGATGGCCGGAAACCGGGATGTAGCCGTGATCGGAACGCTGCATCCCGATGGTCCCGCCGGTGTAGGCGACGTAAATGGATTTTTTTTGCATGAGGTCGTCGAATGAATAATCTAAAGAAAATCCCCTCCTTGGCGGAGGGGATTACGATTAGCGAATATTGGCGCAGGTCAGGCAAATAGCATAGCGATTTTGCGGATCGTTAAACACCGCCAGTTTATCACTTTCAGCTTTTACCGCGTTCGCCGCCGAGGCCAATGGTGCCGGCAGGTAAGCCTGTAGCGCCTGTGGCAGGGCTGCGCGCACTGAACCGGACATATTGTCCATCACCATATCAAAGAACGTCGGTTCGCTCTGATAGTAGTCAATGTGCCAGGTTTTAACCTTCGCCAGCTCTGCGGCTTTCGCCACCGCATCGTCAAAGTCACCGAGGCTATCGACCAGCCCATTCGCTTTCGCGTCTTCACCGGTCCACACGTGGCCCTGGGCAATTTTATCGATAGCTTCCGGCGTGCTCTTACGCGACTGTGCCACGAGGGTGATAAAGCGTTTGTAGCCGTTCTCGATAGTGAGCTGCATCATCTGCTGCACTTCCGGCGTCAGCGCTTTGGTCATAGCCATATCTGCCAGCGGTGAGGTTGACACGCCGTCGGTGTGCACGCCAATCGAGTCGAGCGTATTTTCAACGGTGTTGATCACCCCGAAGATGCCGATAGAGCCGGTTAGGGTGCTCGGGCTGGCAATGATGTAATCGGCCGGCGTTGAGATCCAGTAACCGCCGGATGCCGCCATGCCACCCATCGATACGACCACCGGTTTGCCCGCTGCTTTTGCTGCCGCCAGCTCTGCGCGAATCACCTCAGAGGCGCTAACGCTGCCGCCCGGGCTGTTGACGCGCAGGACGATAGCCTTCACTTTTGGATCCAGGCGCGCATCGCGGATTTGCGCCGCGGTAGTATCGCCGCCGACGTTACCCGGGGTTTCTTCACCGTCCATGATGGCGCCGTTAGCGAAGACTACGGCGATGCTTGAACCGGTATCTGCCGGAGTTTTCACCGCATAGTCATACATGCTGATGGCGCTAAAGTTATTGTCCGCTTTACTCCAGCCAAACGCTTTGGTCATTGCCTTTTCGATTTCCGCGCTTGAGGCGAGGGTATCGACCAGCTTGTTATCCAGCGCATATTTCGCCGTATCGCCGTCAACTTTGCTCAGGCCGTCGAGCATGGCCTGCGCGCCAGGGAACACCTGCTGCGCGGTAATCTGGCGGTTAGCCGCCACGGTATTGAGATAGTTCTGCCACAGCTCGCCAATCCAGCGGCTGTCCGCTTCGCGGGCGGCTGGAGACATATCATCACGGATAAACGGCTCAACGGCGGACTTGTAGGTGCCGACGCGGAACACGTGAGTCGAGACTTTTAGCTTATCGAGCAGGGTCTTGTAATACAGTCCGTTGGTGGCGAAACCGTGTAGATCGACCACGCCCTGCGGTGACAGCCAGATTTTGTTGGCAAAGCTAGCAAGGTAGTACTGGCCCTGGCTGTAGCTGTCGCCAATGGCGTAAACCGGCTTACCGCTGTCGCGGAATTCGCGCAGCGCTTTACCGATGTACTGCATCGACGGCTGATCGCCGCCGGCAAAGTTTTTCAGATCCAGCACAATACCGGTGATATTGCGGTCATCCTTCGCCTGGCGAATGGTCTGCACAATATCGAACAGGGAGTTTTCCTGCAGACGGTCAGAGGTCGCGCCGAAAATTTGCTTGCCGATCACGCTAAGTTTGCTGCTGGCGGACGGTTTATCCACCACCACGCCGCTGATATTCATCAGCAGGGCCCCACGGCTGCTATGTTCGGTCGTACTGCTGCTGAGCTGCATCCAGATACCAACGCCAACCAGTACCAGCAAGATAAAGAACAGGTTGAGCACCAGTTCACGGACGAAATTGAGTAATCGCCACGTCCATTTAAAGAATCCGACAATGAAGCGCCATACGGTTCGCATGTATTCTCCCTGCAAAAAACGAAAAAGGTTCACCGAAACGGTGAAACGTGTGGCTATCCTAAATAGACCGTCGCCGGTTGTCAGCAGGAATCGCCTTCTGCGCTGTAACAAAATCCTCGCCCATGTTAATTTTATGAAAAATAACGTGAGAGGAATGGTTTTATGGATGCCCTTGAATTATTACTGAATCGCCGCAGCGCTTCCCGACTGGCTGAGCCTGCGCCTGCCGGTGAACAGCGACAGAATATTCTGCGCGCCGGCATGCGCGCGCCGGACCACGGTACCTTACAGCCGTGGCAGTTTGTGGTCATCGAAGGCGAAGGACGTGAGCGCTTTAGCCAACTGCTGGAGCAAGGTGCGGTTGCCGCGCAAGGCGACGAAAAGGCCATTGAAAAAGCGCGTAACGCCCCGTTTCGTGCGCCGCTGATTATCGCGGTTATCGCCAAATGCCATGAACATCCGAAAGTGCCGGTGTGGGAACAGGAGATGTCGGCGGGCTGTGCGGTGATGGCCATGCAGATGGCGGCGGTAGCGCAGGGCTTCAACGGTATCTGGCGCAGCGGCGCACTCACGGAAAGCCCGGTGGTTCGCGCAGGATTTGATTGCGGAGCGCAGGATAAAATTGTCGGTTTCCTCTATTTGGGCACACCGCAGCTGAAAGCGTCGACCACCATCGCCGCGCCGGATACGGCACCGTTCGTCCGCTATCTCTGAACATTCGCGAAGCCTAAGAGTAAGTCCCTGCCTCCAGCAACCTATTGCGGTTGGTAAAAGCAGGGACTTCATGATGATCAAACGATAAACTCGCCTTTCAATTCAATAATCATGATCTCTTTTAGATTTCTGACTCCGATCAGGTAGTTGATGACATCGGCTTTCGCCTGTTCCATCCCTCTGAGTACCTCGATGGCCTTATCAAGCACGGCCAGATCGTTGTTCATCTTTTCCAGATGCGCCAGCCCTTGTTGCTGAGTCAACATCATTTGCTGTTTGTATACCAACAGGTGGAACCCTGCGATGCCTGACTGCCACCGGTTTGTTCACAATCCGGCAGGGTCACGCCATGTTTTGTAATCATGGTATAGCCGTCGCTGCTTTTATAAGTATCATCGGTTTTCTTATGATGATGTTTCTTATGCATGACACATTCCCCAGCGGCTTCCTC
This sequence comes from Kluyvera huaxiensis, assembly GCF_040149365.1. Lineage (NCBI taxonomy): Bacteria > Pseudomonadati > Pseudomonadota > Gammaproteobacteria > Enterobacterales > Enterobacteriaceae > Kluyvera > Kluyvera huaxiensis. The sequence continues at coordinate 70,109 of NZ_JBEFLV010000019.1, read as the reverse complement.
ACTCTGCGTGCACTCATTTGCCCCCGATGCATACTGAGATGCGTCGACATCATCCCCATCCATTCGGTGATGAGGTGCCGCGATAACACATCCGCTTAACGATATTGCCATAGCTACCAGTATTAACTTTTTCATTATTTACCCTTTATATTACATTTTTTATAACACCATATTTACCTGGTTCTTATATTGAACGCATAGCAAGTACGATGCAGTACGCTGCCGTCATTAACGTTGAGGGCAGTTTCTATTTATGTCTCAACGGACGAGTGTGATTAATTGCAACCGTCTTTATAAATCTGTGTTGGCATCCCCGAAAAATAAAATCATGGCGTCATGATAGTTATCATTATTCCAGATCGATTAATAATAAAAGAATCCAGCCAATAAGGCATAGCGTACACCAGAGAGTAAATGCGATATTTCCGATTAATTCACTCATTAATCGAGAACACGATGACTCACTGTCAGAACGCCGATGGGGCGATTACACATAGGGCAGTTGACTCCATGAGTAATCGTCAGTGAGATTGGCGCATAGCGATAGGGCTACCGCGCGCGCCGCGAGAGCTGATGGTATCAGATTCATGGTATTGACCTGTTGTGATTATGTTGTGCATGTTTGCTGTGCCTGACCTTATTTTGAATTCTTATGGTCCAGGTTTTAAATGTCATTCTAATTTTTATTACTGCAGGACGCTTGGCCTTCAATTCATAATGACCCTCGGCGATGTATTTTTCACCAGCGGGCTATTTGTTGAAGGGAGGATCTTAAAATAGGTTAAAATACCTTCTGCGTTCCTGCGAAAGTAACTTAACCCGGCATGCCCGCTTTAATCAATAGTACCGGCATTAAATCAATTCATTAACATACATTTTATGTATATGTTTGCTTATAACTGACGGTATATTGGCATTGAATAGCGAACTAATTTAAATGGCTGTTAAGGATATTGATTTATCAGGTTAGAAATAAATAAAAGGGGGGTGTTTTAGAATAAACAGGAGGTAAGAACGAACGATGCAAAAGTGTTCGGCAGATAACCTTTTTCCCCGGGAGGACTAGGGTGTTGATACGATTAACGTTCGTTTTCAACCCTTTCTTAGCTACAACCTCTCCATACTGTGTATCCTTCAACTGCTTATCAGCGAAAGCAAAGACCGGGGCTTCCTGGACTGATGCGATGACATCGTTGTAAAATGTTCCTCGTTCATCACTTCATTTTTAGCCGCTTTCGGCGTGGTAAAGGAATGACGTTACGGTTTTTCTCCGCCTTTGATGGTGTACCTGAATCTGACGAACAGCGTCTTTAGCTGATACGCGCTGTTATGTGGTGTCCGATGCCATGATTTTTTACCCTAAGCTGTAGATCTCTACAGTTTTAGTCGTTAGGAAAACCAAGGTAAATCAAGGTTTATAGGTTTCTTAGACAATCAGGAGTTGTCCATGAGCGAGCAGGCTATTCGTTTAACGCAATACAGCCACGGAGCAGGTTGCGGTTGTAAAATTTCACCGAAGGTGCTGGAGACCATCCTGCACAGCGAGCAGACGAAGTTTATCGACCCGAACCTGCTTGTCGGCAACGAAACGCGCGATGATGCCGCTGTCTACGACCTGGGTAATGGTACCTCGGTCATCAGTACCACCGATTTCTTTATGCCGATTGTCGACAATCCGTTCGACTTTGGGCGTATCGCCGCCACCAACGCCATCAGTGACATCTTCGCGATGGGCGGTAAGCCTATTATGGCGATTGCCATCCTCGGCTGGCCTATCAGCAAACTGGCGCCTGAAATCGCCCGTGAAGTAACCGAAGGCGGTCGCTTCGCGTGTAAACAGGCTGGTATCGCGTTGGCGGGTGGCCACTCTATCGATGCCCCAGAGCCTATTTTTGGTCTGGCCGTCACCGGCATTGTGCCGACTGAGCGGGTGAAGAAAAACAGCACCGCGCAGGCCGGTTGTAAACTGTTCCTGACCAAACCGCTGGGCATTGGCGTACTGACCACCGCCGAGAAAAAATCGTTGCTCAAACCGGAGCATCAGGGGCTGGCGACGGAAGTGATGTGCCAGATGAACCTGGTGGGTTCCGCCTTTGCCAACATTGAAGGCGTGAAAGCGATGACCGACGTCACCGGCTTTGGGCTGCTGGGGCACCTGAGCGAAATGTGTCAGGGCGCAGGTGTACAGGCGCAGATTGATTTTAACGCCGTGCCGAAGCTGCCGGGCGTGGAAGCGTATATTGCTCAGGGCGCCGTTCCCGGCGGCACTGAACGTAACTTTGCCAGCTATGGCCATCTGATGGGAGCAATGACCGCCGAACAGCGCGCACTGCTGTGCGACCCGCAAACCTCCGGCGGCCTGCTGCTGGCGGTAACGCCGGATGCCGAAGACGCCGTCCATGCGGCTGCCGCTGAATATGGTATCAAGCTGACCGCCATCGGCGAACTGGTGACCGCTCGCGGTGGCCGTCCGATGATCGAGCTGCGCTGAATCCATGCGCCTGTTTATCGCGGAAAAACCGAGCCTGGCGCGTGCCATTGCTGATGTCCTGCCTAAGCCTCACCGCAAGGGCGACGGGTTTATCGAATGTGGCAACGGCCAGGTGGTGACCTGGTGTATTGGGCACCTTCTGGAACAGGCGCAACCGGATGTCTATGACAGCCGCTATGCGCGCTGGAATCTGCAGGATCTACCGATTGTCCCGGAAAAATGGCAGCTTCAGCCCCGGGCGTCGGTGACTAAACAGCTCAACGTCATTAAGCGCTTTCTTCATGACGCCAGTGAAATTATCCACGCCGGTGACCCGGATAGAGAAGGGCAACTGCTGGTGGATGAGGTGCTGGACTATCTACAACTGGCGGCGGAAAAGCGTCATCAGGTGCAGCGCTGCCTGATAAACGACCTTAACCCGCAGGCGGTGGAGCGGGCGATTTCTCGCCTGCGTTCCAATAGCGAGTTTATTCCGCTGTGCGTTTCAGCGCTGGCTCGCGCCCGCGCCGACTGGCTATACGGCATTAATATGACCCGCGCTTACACCATTCTTGGCCGTAATGCGGGCTATCAGGGCGTGCTCTCCGTGGGCCGCGTGCAGACGCCGGTGCTGGGGCTGGTGGTGCGTCGTGATGAAGAGATTGAAAACTTCGTCTCGAAAGACTTCTTTGAAGTCAAAGCGCATATCGTTACGCCAAAGGATGAGCGCTTTACCGCCGTCTGGCAGCCGAGCGAGGCCTGCGAACCGCACCAGGACGAAGAGGGCCGTTTGCTCAACCGAACCCTGGCCGAGCATGTGGTGAAGCGCATTAGCGGGCAGCCCGCGCTGGTGACTGCCTATAATGACAAACGGGATTCGGAGGCCGCGCCGCTGCCGTTTTCGCTCTCCGCCTTGCAGATTGAAGCGGCCAAACGTTTTGGTTTTAGCGCCCAGAACGTGCTGGATATCTGCCAGAAGCTGTATGAAACCCACAAGCTTGTTACCTATCCACGTTCCGATAGTCGCTACTTGCCGGAAGAGCACTTTGCCGGGCGTCAGGCGGTAATCAACGCCATTAGCGTCCATGCGCCGGATCTGCTGCCGCAGCCGGTGGTCGATCTGGATATTCGTAACCGCTGCTGGGATGACAAAAAAGTTGATGCTCACCACGCGATTATTCCCACCGCGCGTGCCAGCAACGTCAATCTCACGGATAACGAAGCCAAGGTGTATAACCTGGTTGCTCGCCAGTACCTGATGCAGTTCTGCCCGGATGCGGTGTTCCGTAAATGTCAGATAGACCTCGATATCGCTAATGGTAAGTTTGTTGCCAAGGCGCGTTTCCTGGCTGAGGCCGGTTGGCGTACGCTGCTGGGGGCGAAGGAACGCGATGAGGACAACGACGGTACGCCGCTGCCGGTGGTTGCCAAAGCCGATGAGCTGCTGTGTGAAAGCGGCGAAGTGGTTGAACGACAAACGCAGCCGCCGCGCCACTTTACCGATGCTACGCTGTTGTCGGCGATGACCGGTATTGCGCGTTTTGTGCAGGATAAAGATCTGAAAAAGATCCTGCGCGCTACCGACGGGTTAGGAACTGAAGCCACCCGTGCCGGGATTATCGAGCTGCTGTTTAAGCGCGGTTTTCTCACCAAAAAAGGGCGCAATATTATCTCAACCGACCCAGGACGGGCGCTGTTCCACTCTTTGCCAGAAATGGCTACCCGCCCGGATATGACCGCCCACTGGGAGTCGACGCTGACGCAAATCAGCGAAAAGCAGTGTCGCTATCAGGACTTTATGCAGCCGCTAGTGGGGACGCTGTTCCAGCTTATCGATCAGGCACGGAGTACCCCTGTCAGACAGTTCAGAGGATTAGTGGCGCCGGGCGGTGGTGGGAAGAAAACGTTCAGTAAAGGTAAAGGGAAGAAACGGGCACCGAGCGCTGCGCAGGACTAAATGCCCGAAGGTCTATCGCGCCGCTCGGGATCTCCGGAGTCGGCGCGTTAGCGACAAGATTAAATCACACCCTGGCCCAGCATCGCATCGGCCACTTTGACAAAGCCCGCAATGTTCGCGCCGCGAACGTAGTTGGTCTGCTTCGCCTCACCGCCGTGCTCAACGCAGGCGTGGTGAATATCCAGCATGATGTGGTGCAGACGCGCATCCACTTTCTCTGCTTTCCAGCCCATACGCGCGGCGTTCTGCGCCATTTCCAGACCAGAAGTTGCAACGCCACCGGCGTTAGCGGCTTTACCCGGTGCAAACAGCACGCCAGCTTCAAGGAACAGATCGGTTGCTTCGATAGTGGTTGGCATGTTGGCGCCTTCCGCCACGGCTTTCACGCCGTTAGCAATCAGCACGCGAGCCGCGTCAACATCCAGTTCGTTCTGGGTGGCGCACGGCAGCGCGATATCTACCGGTACGCTCCACGGCTGCTTGCCTTCGAGATAAACCAGACCAAATTCACGCGCGTAGTCGGCAACGCGACCGTCGCGGCTGGCTTTAATTTCGCACAGACGCGCCAGTTTCTCTTTGGTGAATCCGGTTTCATCAACCACGGTGCCGCTGGAGTCGGAGGCGGTAATCACGCGCGCGCCAAGTTCCATCGCTTTTTCGATAGCGTACTGCGCCACGTTGCCCGAACCGGAAACTGCCACGCGAGTACCTTCAAAACCGAGGCCATGACGCTTGAGCATCGCTTCAGTGAAGTACACCAGACCGTAGCCGGTTGCTTCCGGACGAATCAGGCTACCGCCGAAAGAGAGACCTTTGCCGGTAAATACGCAGGCGGTGTTGTTGGAGAGTTTTTTCATCATCCCGGCCATAAAGCCGACTTCACGACCGCCTACGCCGATATCACCGGCCGGTACGTCGGTGTCCGCGCCCAGGTGACGATAAAGTTCGGTCATCAGCGACTGGCAGAAACGCATCACTTCGCCTTCGCTTTTGCCTTTCGGATCGAAATCAGAACCGCCTTTACCGCCGCCCATAGGCAGGGTGGTCAGGGCGTTTTTAAAGGTTTGTTCGAAGCCGAGGAATTTCAGAATGGATAAGTTAACGGAAGGGTGGAAACGCATCCCGCCTTTGAACGGCCCGATAGCCGAACTGAACTGTACGCGCCAGGCACGGTTAACCTGTACCTGATTGCGGTCGTCTACCCACACGACGCGGAACTGAATAACACGCTCAGGTTCAACCAATCGCTCCAGCAGAGAAAGCTGGCGATAGCGCGGGTTCTGTTCGAGGAACGGCCAGAGCGTGGTCATGACTTCACGTACAGCCTGAGCAAACTCGGTCTGGTGTGGGTCGCGTTGTTGAACATGAGCCAGGAATTGATTCAGAGAACAAACTTGTTCCATTAGTATAAGCACCTCTTATGATTGTGGATGTATGTAGTTGTTATGGTTGTGTTTAATAAATGACTTTTTTTCGACTATATCACTACCCTGCTAGCGGATGACAAGGAAATTCCGGAAGCCGAATAAAATTAATACTCCAGTCGAGGTCATAACTAAAAGAGATAATGGAAAAAAGTTAAGTTGGCGGCAAATTTGGTCGATAGTTATAAAAGGGGAATATTTAAGGGGATAGCAAATGAAAATGTTATGGATAGCTGGCGCGCTGATGCTGTTTTGTCAGGCCGCGCAGGCGAGGCCACAGGTGGAAGTTAACGTTCCACCTGAAGTCTTTAGCAATAACGGTAATACTCAGCGGGTGCAGCCGTGCTCCCAGTGCTGCATCTATCAGGATCAGAACTACAGTGAAGGTGCGGTGGTGAAAACCGAAGGCGTGCTGTTACAGTGCCAGCGTGACGAGCGCGCGATCAGCACGAACCCTCTGGTGTGGCGTCGGGTAAAGCCATAAACGCTTTCAGCAACGGAATATCGGCAGGGGCAAGATTGTAATTCAGCGCTTCCTGCGGCGTACACCATACCAGAGCGCTGTGCTCACGGGCGATTATCTCGCCATCATAGTGCGGCACGTGCCAGGCGTGCAGATGAATCATGCGCCCGGAAACCTCGCGCTGATGACTGGCGATATAGCTGGCGGGATAGGCGTGAATCGCCAGCTCTTCCTGGAGTTCGCGCACCAGCGCCTGTGGCTGGCTTTCGCCGGCTTCAACTTTTCCGCCCGCAAACTCCCATAGCCCGGCCTGATCGGCATGAAGAGGACGCTGGGCGAGCAAAATTTTGCCGTTTTGTTCGATAATGGCGGCAACAACATCAATGGTTTTCAGCATAGCGGTCAAAGACGTGATGAGTGGAATGCCATATTATCGCTGCTTTGTCGTTTGCCAAAGTTTTGCAGGAGTCTCCGGGTGAAAAATCAACAACCCTGGGTGCAGCCGCTCAGTCAGTTACCCCTCAGTTTGAAACCTATCGTTGCGATGCAGCAAAAACATTACGGTGAGGTGCTTAATCCGACCCGCTGGTGGGGGCGTATGCCTCGTCTGTTCTGGCTGGTGGCGCTGTTTGTCGGTTATCTGGAGCGTAAAAAAGCCCGTCTGGAGCCCGTGCTGCGCGCCTTGTTAATGACCCGGGTTTCCCAACAATGTGACTGTGCATTTTGCATTGATGCAAATAGCCTGCGCCTGGCTCAGCGCTGCGGGGCGATGGATAAAGTCCTGGCGCTAAGCGACTGGCAAAGCTCCGCGCTGTTTACCCCGGCTGAACGCGCGGCGCTGGAGTACGCGGATGCGATGACTGCTACGCCACCGCGAGTCGATGATGCAGTGAAAAATGCGTTACACTGTCACTTTAACGATGAGCAGATCACCGAGATGACCGCGCTGGTCGCGTTCCAGAATTTATCCGCCCGCTTTAATGCGGCGCTGGAGATCCCCTCGCAGGGGTTATGTGCGATGGAGGCAAAAAAAGATGCTTGATAGACACCTTCATCCCCGGCTCAAACCATGGTTGAATCGCGCGGCCGCTTTGATTGACCGCCCCGGCGTCAGCGCTGATGGCGTCACTTTGTTGGGTTTTGCAATTGGCGTACTGGCGCTGCCGTTTCTGGCGCTAGGCTGGTACGGTGCGGCGCTGGTGGCTATTGTCGTTAACCGCCTGTTTGACGGGCTTGACGGCGCGCTGGCGCGTCGACGCGGCCTGAGTGATGCGGGCGGTTTTCTTGATATTGCCCTCGATTTTCTGTTTTACGCGCTGGTACCGTTCGGCTTTATTCTGGCCTCCCCAGCGGCGAATGCGGTGGCGGGCGGCTGGTTACTTTTTGCTTTTATGGGAACCGGCAGCAGCTTCCTGGCGTTTGCTGCGCTGGCTGCAAAATACCAGATTGATAACCCGGGCTATGCGCATAAATCGTTGTACTACCTCGGAGGATTAACCGAAGGCACCGAGACGATTGCGCTGTTTGTATTGGGCTGCCTGTTTCCGCAGTGGTTTGCCTGGATGGCGTGGCTTTTTGGTGCGTTGTGCTGGTTGACGACGTTTAACCGGATATGGGGAGGGTACATGACGCTGAAGAAGGTTCAGCGTCATGAGGCATTGAATTAAAGCGTGCTATCCGGGCCACGCTCGCCGGTGGCCACCGGGTTTTTCGGGTTAGCACTCCACTCGTACCAGCCGCCGTCATATACGCTGACGTTCTGCCAGCCCATCGCGCGGGCGTACATAAAGGTTTCTGAAGCGCGCCAGCCGGTACCGCAGTAGAAGGAAACCTGCTGGGTAGGCAGAATATTCCATGCTTTCCACATCGCCGCGATGTCATCGGCGCTACGCATGGTGCCGTCCGGGTTGTGGAAGTCTTCCATATGCGTTGAATCGCTCCCCGCATGACCCCAGCGCGCGCCGGCAATCTCACCTTTTGGCTTGATATAGCTATAGCCGCTGGTGGTACCGACGAATTCCGGCCAGGAACGGATGCTCACCAGCGAAGCGTCTTTACGGTGCAGCAGACCGCGAGCCTGTTCCATATCCAGCATCAGCTGCGGCTGCGCCGGAATAGTGACGCCGAAATCAGGTGCCGGAGCGACATCTTTTGGCAAGCCGCGTTCTACCGGCAGACCGGCATCAGACCAGGTTTTCCAGCCGCCGTCGAGAATACGCACATCCTTCACCCCCGCGTAGAGCATGATTTGCGCCACGCGCGCGGCGGCGTAAACGTCACGGCCGTAAAGCACCACGGTGGTATCGTGGCGAATACCGTGTTTTGCCAGCAGGGTTTTGAGCTGCGCGTCAGAGACTTTATTCCACAGCGGTTCGCTTTCCACTTCGTTGGTATCGATATAGCCCGCGTTCGGAATATGGCTGACCAGATAGAGTTTCGGCGCGCCCCAGGCGGCTTCAATCACCTTCACGTCGCCCGCCGGTTTCGCCGCAACCTGCTTGCCTTGCTGCAGGTCGTGTAGCCACTGCGGGTACACCAGCTGTTCGAAGTGCGGCAGCTTTTGCAAGCGGTCAGGCTGTTGCAGCGCGTCGCTCAGCGTCGAGATGTTGGTGTAACCCGCCTGCTTCAGACGTTTAGCCACGGCCTCGTTGTCTTTGCTCTCGCCGTACAGTGCGATATCGCTATTTTTCTGTAGCTGATGCTGCTGTGCCCACGCGGTTAACTGTTCGTTGTTCATCGCCGAAAGCCAGCTTGCGGAGAGGTTCAGCGCGCCCGGCTCATGGCCCTGCGTGCCGTTCGCCTGCTGCGGCCAACCGTTATAAAACGCGCTCAGGCGCGTATCAATCGCGGCACCTTTTTGCTGAAGTAAATGGGTGAAGGTTAACGTTTTCGCTGTTTCGGCGGCGAAAGCAGAAGAGGCAAGACCAAGCGCCAGGGCCAGCGCAGTCAGTTGAGAAACACGTTTCATCAAATCATCCGACGGGGAAAAATGGAGCATTATTTTGCACCTCTGATAAGGGAATTACCTTGCGTTAACGCAGTGTTTGCCGCTTCAGCGCCAGTTTGCTAGCTGTAAACAGCGCGCGTCAGGGGGCACGTCATCGGGGTCGTGAGTGACCTGCACGACCGGAATATGCTGCTGTTTTAACTCACTAAATACCCACTGGCGGAAGTGGCCTCGCAGCTGTTGGTCAAGACGGCTGAAGGGCTCATCGAGCAACAGGGCGTCAGGTTGTGCCAGCAGCGCGCGCAGTAGCGCCACGCGGGCGCGTTGTCCGCCGGAAAGCGTGGCCGGGTCGCGCGAGTAGAAATCGGCCAGCCCGGCATGGTCCAGCGCACGCTCGACCTCAAACCGCCGCTGTTGTCCTGTGACATTTTGCGGGAGCGCTAAACGTAAATTCTGCCCGACGCTTAGGTGATCAAACAGCAATGCATCCTGAAATAAGATGCCAATCCGCCGTTTTTCGGTCGGCAATGGGTCGCAGCGATGTCCGTTCAGCCAAAGCTCACCGTGGGCGCGAAACGCGCCGTCAAGGGCACCGACCATCCACGCAAACAGGCTGGACTTGCCGCAGCCGGAGGGGCCCATCAGAGTGACGATTTCACCCGGCTGGACGGTAAAATTCACCTCGCGCAGTAGCGGCTGACCGGCCAGTGAAAGGGTCAAATTCTGCACCTGCAACATTAGCGTAATCCCCGGCGAAAATGGCTGACTTGCCGCGCCAATAGCGCGGTCAGCAAGAAAAAGAACATCGGTAGCAGCAGCTGCCATAGCGCCTGTGCGGCAAGCGTAGCCGTGGCACCGCCGCTACTCAGGGCCACCGCCTCAGTGGTTAGCGTGGGTACTCGTCCGCCGCCTAGCCATTGGGTCGGCAGATATTGCGCGATGCTGACGGAAAAACCTATCGCCAGCGCGGAGAGCAACGGACGGATAATCAGCGGGCATTTCAGCTGGAGAAATATCCGCCCGCGCCTCCAGCCGAGCGTTTTGGCTAGCAGTACCTGGCGTGGATCAATCTGTCGCCAGGCAGGGCGCAGGACAAACAGCATCCACGGTACCACCCACAGCAAATGTCCCCACAGCACGGTAGTCAATAATCCGTCGAACCAACCATATAACGCCAGTTGATACTGCCCGGCCGCCAGTGGGAGCGCTGGAAGTAATAAGGGCAAATCCAGCCAACGCTGATGGCGCGATGGCCCCCATTCCAGCCAGAGCAGACACACCGCGGCGCCAATCAAGGATGAGAGCAGCGCCAGCCACAGGCTGTTATTAATGGTGTGCATCGCGGGTAGCGAGGCGTGCGCCAGCCAGGCGAGAAAAGCAGTGCACAGCACGCCGCTGAGCGGCAGCATCAGCCCTATGGCTCTTCCCGGTAGCTGCGGGAAGCGAGGCTGGCGGTTGCCATCTGGATGGGGGTGACGACGACGGCAGGTTCGCCACAGCCCAACGGCAAGTGCGGCGAGCATGAACAGCAACGCGAGCAACAGAAGGCAGGCCAGGGCACCTTTGGCCTGCTCATCGGTGTCGCCAGCGTTGAGCCATTGCCAGGCGAGCACCGCCAGCGTTGGCGGGTTGCCAGGGCCAATAATCATCGCCACATCGACCACCGACAAGGTCCAGGCGGTCGTCGCCAACAGCGCGACGCTAAGCGACGGCATCAGCGCCGGCAGAATCACGTAGATCAGGCTTTGCCCTCGTCCGTAGCCGAGACTTTTAAACACCACCACTTGTTCTGCCAACAGCCGCTCGCCGAGCAGCGCCCAGCACACCCACAGCAAAAAGCCGCTCTCTTTGACCGCCAGCACCAGCCCGAGGCCAATGCCGTAGCGATCCTGAACGGCAGTCAACATCGGAAATAGGCGATAGAGCTCACCGCCTTCGGCAAACAGCAGCAGGGCGCAGGTGGCAAAGGCTACATGTGGCAGAGCCAGCAACCACGGCAAACGGGACGCCAGCCGCTGCCAGCGGGGAGAGGGCCAAAGCGTGGTAATTGCCAGTAATGCCAGCAGCAGCGCGCCTCCCACGCCAATCAGCGTAGAGACCAGCGTACTGATAATGGCCTGCGGTAGCTGCGGGTCATTAAACAGCTGCCGCCAATGGGCAACGGACATCGCCGGGGATAGCAAAAGCTCCGCCGCCGGTAGCAGGGGCAGATAGATGAACAGCATCAGGCCCCAGCAAAGGGCGGTTAATGCGTACCGTAACGGCGCAGCCATTCCTGCTCCAGCACGTTCACCCACGCCGAATGCGGTTCGGACAGTACCGGCGGCGTATTTTTCGGAATAAGTTTTTGTAGCGCTTGTTGTTGCTCAGCGCCGAGCTTCGCGGCATCCAGCACGCTCGGATCGCCCCAGATGGCCGGATCGGCCTTGCGCAGTTGGGCTTGCGGCGAGAGCAGGAAGTTGGCAACCACCAGCGCGCCAGCGCTGGCAGAGGCGTTGGCCGGAATCGTAACAAAGTGAACGTTGCCGATCATGCCCTGCGCAAAGCCAAAGCTGTAACTGTCTTTTGGCAGTTCACCTTTGGCAACTTTTTGCTGGGCGTGCATCGGGTTAAAGGTTAGCGACAGGCGCAGAGTGCCGTTAGTCAACAGGGTATCCATGCGTGCGGGAGAAGGGGGGAAATCTTTGCCCTGACGCCACAACAGCGGATGCAGTTTATCGAGATAGGCCCACAGTGGCGCGGTTACGGCAGCAAAGGTTTTGTCATTCGGCGGCTGTTTTAAGGCGTCCGGATCGGCGGTGACGTTAATCAACAGCTGCTCCAGCAGCGCGGTGCCGGTGAAATCCGGTGGACGCGGATAGGTAACGGTGCCGGGATGCGCTGTGGCAAATTCCAGCAGCGCCTGTGGGGATGTTGGCGGCTGCGAGGTTTGCTGCTGGCGGGCGATAAAGGTCAATTGTGCGCTGCCCCACGGCGATTCGGCACCGTCGACCGGCACGGAAAAATCTTCCCGCACTGGTTTACTGACATCAACATAACGCCAGTTGGGTAACTGTTCCGCCCAGTTGGTACGTAATAAATTGGCCTCTTTTAACGCACGGAAGTTCTCGCCGTTGACCCATAACAGGTCAACTGAACCATTGGTTGTACGCCCGGCGCGGGCTTCGGTCTGAATGCGTTTTACCGTATCGGCAGCGTCGGCAATATGCACGATGCGCAGGTCGACGGCGTAATCACGCTTCACTTCACCACTCACCCAGTCGAGATAATGGTTAATTGCTTCGTCGCCGCCCCAGGCATTAAACCAAACGGTCTGGCCTTTAGCGTCGCTTTGGATCTGCTGCCAGCTATCGGCATGGGCGGCCAGCGGCAACAGCATGGCCAGGCCCAGCAAACCAAACCGTAGATGGCGACGGGTTTCACCGTGATTACGCATCAGGAACTCCTCTTGTGTCTTTCTTGGTAGAAGGCCTTCGCGGCCACAATCACAATGGTTAGCGCGAACAGAATGAATAACCCGCTGACAAACCAGAAGGTGCCGCCGGTCAGCATGCTGCCGACCCATGAATAGACGATGGTCGCGGGAAGCTGGCCGAGACCGGTGGCGAGAATAAAATGACGAAAGCGCAGGGAGGTTAATCCCGCGGCATAGCTTACCGGGTCAAATGGCACGAAGGGCAACAGGCGGCAGACCAGAATGGTGTGTTTACCGTAGCGGGCAAAGAAGCTATCGACGCTTTTGAGCACCGCTTTACCGGTGAGTTTTTCCACCACTTCTCGGCCCAGAATACGGGCGATATAAAAACACAGCGCCGCGCCGACCATCGCGCTGCTCCATGACAACAGCCCGCCCCAAAAAGCCCCAAACAGTGATGCGTTGGCAAAGGTAATCAAAAATGCGGGCAGCGGTGCGGCAATGGCCTGAAAGATCATCAGCAGGAAGGAAACCACCGCCGCCTGCGAGCCATAAGAGTGGATAAAACGCTCAATGCCGTGCTGATCGACAGCCAGAAAAGCGCTGAGGCTATGGTTAATAAAGCTCGCCACCGACGGGATAAACAGCCACGCCAGCAGCATCGCGAGGGCGGCAATGATAATAAGACCGCGTAAATACCAGACCGTACGATTGTTATCTGCCATCAACTCTCCTTGGTTGGCAGTTCAACCCGCTTACGGCGGGCGTACTTTTTGGCCGCCTGGACCAGCGCAAACAGCACCAGCCCGGCAATGCTGAGTTTTAGCACAAACGGCAGGGTTATGCCGTCGGCTGCCAGTTCGCTCGCCATAAAGGTGTAGATAAAAATACCGGGTAGCGTGGTCAGGGCGGAAATCAGCGTATATGACCAAAAGGGGACCGTCGTTAATCCGTAGGCATAGTTCTGAATATTGTAGGGAAACAGCGGAATCAGCCGGGTGAGAATGAGAAAGTCAGTTCCGTTGCGGGTCATGCCGCGTTCAATCGCCTGAAATGTTGCGGTATGGCCGACATATTGCAGCAACAGCGAGCGACCAAGCCAGCGGGCAAGGATAAACGACAGCGCGGAGGCCAGCGTTGCCGCGACCAGCGACAAAAGCGTGCCCAGCCACGGCCCGAAGACCATCCCACCCGCCAGCACCAGAATGCTACCGGGCATCAGGCAGAGAGTGGCAATAATAAATAGCGTGATATAGAGGCCATAGCCGAGGACGCCGCTTTGCCCAATAAGCTGCTGCAAATGGCGAAAATTAGTCACCAGTTCGGCCAGACCGAAGCGATGAATACAGACGAAAAGCAGGCTGATAACAGCGACAATGAGCAGGAGCTTAGAGGCTGCGGAGCGGTGACTTCTTTTGCATGGGGGTCCTCCTGCCGGGAAGAAAAAGTGTGCGCGACGTTATTATAACTTCACGGCTACAGCAAGAGCTTAGCGCTGATTTATTGATATTGCTCAGAATTATCTCGCCATGACGGGCGTTAGATCGCTAGCCCGGAGTCGTTATTGACTACGGGCTAGCTAAATAAACTTACTTGAAGGTGGCCCAGACCGGCGCGTGATCCGACGGTTTTTCCATCCCGCGGATTTCATAATCAATGCCGGTTTCGACACAACGTGCCGCCAGCGGCTGGCTGGCTAACAGCAGGTCTATACGCAGCCCGCGGTTGTCATCGAAGCCTTTTGAGCGGTAGTCAAACCACGAGAAGCGATCGTTCGTTTCTGGGTTAGCGTTGCGGAAGGTGTCAACCAGACCCCAACCGAGCAGGCGCTGCATCCACTCGCGCTCTTCCGGCAGGAACGAGCATTTACCGGTGCGCAGCCAGCGTTTGCGGTTGTCTTCACCAATGCCGATATCCAGATCGGTTGGGCTGATATTCATATCCCCCATGATAAGCACCGGATTTTCTTTGTTCAGGCGGGTTTCCAGATAGTCCTGCAAATCCTGATAGAACTTGGTTTTGGCCGGGAATTTGGTTTCGTGATCGCGGCTTTCCCCCTGCGGGAAATAGCCGTTAATCACCGTCACGTTACCAAACTCGGACGGAACTTCAGCAATGATGATGCGGCGCTGCGCATCTTCATCATCGGTTGGAAAGCCGCGATGGACCGCGATAGGTTCAGCTTTGGTCAGGATAGCCACGCCGTAATGGCCTTTCTGGCCGTGGTAGAAAATGTGGTAACCGAGCTTTGCCACCTCTTCAAGAGGGAACATGTCGTCGTGCACCTTTGTCTCCTGCAGGCCAATCACATCAGGCTGATGTTTTTCAACAATGGCTTGCAGTTGATGAGGGCGGGCACGCAGGCCGTTGATATTAAAGGAGACAAATTTCATAGTCGTTGCCACTTTGCGGGATGAATTGTGACGGGATAGTAGCAGAATTTAGATTGTCTCGCTGCTCTTGTACGGTGGTATGGCCAATTTCTTTTATTGTCGCTGCCGTGTTGTCGGGCAAAAATTGCACCAGGTTTGGGCAATCTGCGCCGTAATGAGGCGTAAATATGCGATAAATTTCGTAGTCGATCACAAATCCAGAACGATATTTTGCCGATGCATAATATTTCTTAATTTCGCCCTGAATAGTCCCCTGATGTCATTGATATTCACTTTGTATGCATTTTTTGTGAATAAATGACTTTCGTAAGTTATTGATATTTCGTCATCAATCCTCGTTTATGCATTTTTAGCTCTCGCTGGCACGAACCGTGCAATCTACATTTAAAGGGAAATAACCAAAATCATTAACATAAATTAAACCATTTGTTTACTTATCGAGGTCGCTATGTCTCAGTCAATCAGCCGTCAAAATTTTGATCAGTGGATGATGCCGGTTTACGCCCCGGCTCAGTTTATTCCGGTACGCGGCGAAGGGGCATGGTTGTGGGATCAAGAGGGGAAAGGCTATATCGATTTTGCCGGCGGGATCGCCGTTAACGCGCTGGGACACGCCCATCCGGCGATGATCCGCGCATTGACCGAGCAGGCCAGTAAATTCTGGCATACCGGCAACGGCTATACCAATGAACCCGCGCTGCGGCTGGCTAAACAGCTGATCGACGCCACCTTTGCCGACCGTGTCTTTTTCTGCAACTCCGGGGCGGAAGCGAACGAAGCGGCGCTGAAGACGGCGCGTAAATATGCCCACGACCGTTTTGGCGAACACAAAACCGGCATCGTGGCGTTTAAGAATGCCTTTCATGGTCGCACGCTGTTTACCGTCACCGCAGGGGGGCAACCGGCCTATTCACAAGACTTTGCGCCGCTGCCGCCGGATATTCGTCATGGCGTTTATAACGATATTGAGTCCGCCCGTGTGCTGATTGACGATAACACCTGTGCGGTGATCGTTGAGCCGATTCAGGGCGAAGGCGGGGTGATCCCGGCGACGCCGGAATTCCTGCGCGAACTGCGTGAGCTTTGCGATCGTCACCACGCGGCGTTGATTTTTGATGAGGTGCAAACCGGCGTCGGGCGTAGCGGCGAACTGTACGCGTATATGCATTACGGCATCACGCCGGACCTGCTCTCCACCGCTAAAGCGCTGGGCGGCGGTTTCCCGATTGGCGCGCTGCTGGCGCGCGAAGAGATGGCGAGCGTGATGACGGTGGGCACGCATGGCACTACCTACGGCGGCAACCCGCTGGCCTGCGCCGTAGCGGGAGAAGTGCTGTCGATTATCAATACTCCGCAAGTATTGAACGGGGTGAAGCAGCGCGAACAGTGGTTTAAAGAACGCCTGCAGGCGATCAATGCCCGGTTGGCGTTATTTAAAGAAATTCGCGGCGTTGGGTTGCTGATTGGCTGCGCATTGCGCGATGAATATGCCGGAAAAGCCAAACAGATAAGCCTGCTGGCCGCTGAAGAAGGATTAATGGTGCTGATTGCCGGAGCCAGCGTTGTGCGCTTTGCACCGGCACTTGTCGTCAACGAAGAGGATGTGACGCTGGGTCTCAACCGCTTCGAAGCCGCCTGTGAACGCTTTATCGCGGAGACATCATCATGATGATTATTCGTCCTGTTGCCGCTGGAGATCTCCAGGGTTTGCTCACGTTAGCGGGGGAAACGGGTGGCGGTCTCACCTCGTTGCCTGCCGATGAAAATACCCTTGCGGCGCGTATCGCCCGCTCGCAGGCGACCTGGCAAGGTACGCTGCCGCGTGGCGATCAAGGTTATGTGTTCGTGCTCGAAGATACTCGCAGCGGTGCGGTAGTCGGGGTGTGTGCGATTGAAGTGGCGGTAGGTATCAACGATCCCTGGTACAACTATCGGGTGGGCACGCTGGTGCATGCCTCTAAAGAGTTGAACGTCTATAACGCGCTGCCCACGCTGTTTCTCACCAACGATCATACCGGCAGCAGCGAGCTGTGCACGCTGTTCCTTGACCCGGCGTGGCGTAAAGAGAGCAACGGCCATCTGCTGTCATCGTCGCGCTTTCTGTTTATGGCGGCGTTTCGCGACCACTTCAATCACAAGGTGGTGGCGGAAATGCGCGGTGTGATTGATGAGCACGGTTATTCCCCGTTCTGGGAGAGTCTCGGGAATCGCTTTTTCTCGATGGAGTTCGCCCGTGCCGATTACCTGTGCGGTACAGGACAGAAAGCGTTTATTGCCGAGCTGATGCCTAAACACCCGATCTATACCGATTTCCTCAGCGATGAAGCTCGGGCGGTAATAGGTCAGGTCCATCCGCAAACCGCCCCGGCGCGCGCGGTACTGGAAAAAGAGGGCTTTCGTTATCGCGATTATGTCGACATTTTCGACGGTGGCCCGACGCTGGAGTGTGAAATTGACCGGGTGCGCGCGGTGCGCAAAAGTCGCATGGTTGCCGTGGCGGAGGGTGAGCCTGGCGGTAGCGATTTGCCGCTGTGCGTGGTCGCCAACGAACAGTATCAGCACTATCGCGCGATGCTGGTTCATGCGGATCCGCAGACGGAACGCCTTGTGTTAAACGCCGAACAGCTGGATGCCCTGAACTGCCATCCTGGCGACAGCGTGCGCCTGGTGCGCCTGTGCCCTGAGGAGAAAAAATAATGAGCCTATGGATTAACGGAGCATGGCAAACCGGCAGTGGCGCATCACGTCAGAGCGCTAACCCGGTGACAGGCGAAGCGGTGTGGGCGGGGAATGACGCGTCGCCATTGCAGGTGGAATCAGCGGTCGCTGCCGCACGTACGGCTTTTCCGGCGTGGGCGCGCCGCCCGTTTGCCGAACGTCAGCAAATCGTTGAGGCGTTTGCGGGACTGCTGGAGAGTCATAAAGTGGAGTTGACCGAGGTGATTGCGCGCGAAACCGGAAAGCCGCGCTGGGAGGCGGCAACGGAAGTGACGGCGATGACCAATAAAATCGCCATTTCACTGGCTTCATACCGCAGCCGCACCGGAGAAAGTTATAGCGAAATGGCCGATGGTGCGGCGACGCTGCGCCATCGGCCCCACGGCGTACTGGCGGTGTTCGGCCCGTACAATTTCCCCGGGCACCTGCCGAATGGCCATATCGTTCCGGCGCTGCTGGCGGGGAATACGGTGGTGTTTAAACCGAGCGAACTGACACCGAACTGCGGTGAGGCGGTGGTCAAACTGTGGGAAAAAGCCGGTTTACCGGCGGGGGTATTGAATTTACTGCAGGGCGGACGCGAAACCGGCGAAGCGCTCAGCAGTCAACCAGGACTGGACGGGGTGCTTTTCACCGGCAGTTCTGCCACCGGCTTTCATCTGCATCGCCAGTTGGCCGGTCAGCCGCAAAAAATGCTCGCCCTTGAGATGGGAGGCAATAACCCGCTGATTGTTGATGATCCTGATGATATCGATGCCGCCGTGCATCTGACGATTCAGTCGGCGTTTGTCACCGCCGGTCAGCGCTGTACCTGTGCGCGCCGTTTGCTGGTGAAGCGGGGGGATATTGGCGATGCCTTTATACAGCGTCTGGTGGAAGTGGCCGGGCGTATTATGCCCGATGCCTGGAACGCCGAGCCGCAGCCGTTTATCGGTGGATTGATTTCGGCGGCTGCCGCCGAACGAGTTTATCAGGCCTGGCAGATGCTGGTGGAACAGGGCGGCACAACGCTGCTGGCACCGCGTTTAGTCAAACCCGGAACCTCGCTACTGACCCCGGGGATTGTTGAATTAACCGAGGCGCACGATATTGCCGATGAAGAGGTGTTTGGCCCGCTGCTCGGCATCTGGCGCTATGAGGATTTCAGCCAGGCGATTTCGCTGGCTAATGCCACGCGCTATGGCCTGTCCTGTGGTCTGATTTCCAGCGAAAGAGAAAAATTTGACCGTCTGCTGCTCGAGGCGCGCGCCGGGATTGTCAACTGGAACAAACCGCTGACCGGTGCCGCCAGCAGCGCGCCGTTTGGTGGCACAGGTGCCTCCGGGAATCATCGTCCTGGCGCATGGTATGCCGCAGATTACTGCGCCTGGCCGATGGCAAGCCTTGAGTCGCCGACGCTGACGCTCCCCGCTTCGCTCAGTCCAGGGCTCAACTTCGCCTCGAAGGTACCATCATGAACGCCTGGGAAGTGAACTTTGACGGTCTGCCGGGGCTAACGCATCACTACGCCGGGCTGTCGTTTGGTAATGAGGCCTCGGCTAAACATCAGTATCAGGTGTCGAACCCGCAGCGGGCAGCGAAACAGGGGCTGCTGAAAATGAAGGCGCTGGCCGATGCCGGATTCCCACAAGGGGTTATCCCGCCGCAGGAGCGTCCAAACGTAGCGCTGCTGCGCCAGCTAGGGTTTGGCGGACGTGATGAGCAGGTAATTGCCAAAGCCGCAGCGCAGGCGCCAGAACTGTTGAGTGCGGCCAGTTCCGCCTCGGCGATGTGGGTGGCTAACGCGGCCACGGTTTGCCCTTCCGCAGATGCGCTGGATGGCAAGGTGCACCTGACCGTGGCGAACCTCAATAGTCTCTTACACCGTGCCAGTGAAGCCCCGACAACGCTGGCTATTCTGCAGGGCATTTTCCACTCTCCAGAGCACTTTGCCGTACACGACCCGCTGCCAGCGGTGGTCACCTTTGGCGACGAAGGTGCCGCTAACCATAATCGGCTGGGGCGAGAGTATGGTTTGCCGGGAACCCAGCTATTTATTTATGGCCGGGACACGGCCAACGGCGTGCAGCCACAGCGTTATCCGGCGCGGCAGACGCGTGCCGCCAGCGAGGCGGTGGCGCGGCTGAATCAGACCAACCTGAACCAGGTGATATTTGCTCAGCAAAATCCTCAGGTGATTGACCAGGGTGTGTTCCATAATGATGTGATCGCGGTCAGCAACCGCCAGCTGTTGTTCTGTCATGAACAGGCGTTTGTCCATCAGCCGCAGTTAATACAGCAACTGCATGAGCGGGTGCCAGGATTTATGGCGATTGAGGTACCGACGTCAAAGGTTACGGTTGCGGAAGCGGTGTCGACCTATCTGTTTAACAGTCAGCTTTTGAGCAAGTCCGATGGCAGCATGATGCTGGTGCTCCCGGGGGAGGCCCAGGAGAATCCGCGCGTATGGCGCTACCTCAACGAGCTGGTGGCTCAGGATAACCCAATCGATGCGCTGCGGGTGTTCGATTTGCGAGAAAGCATGGCCAACGGCGGTGGCCCGGCCTGCCTGCGGCTGCGGGTGGTGCTGAACGAGGCCGAACGTAAAGCGGTGAATCCGGCGGTGATGATGAACGACACGCTGTTTGTCAGCTTAAATGATTGGGTGGATCGCTATTATCGCGATCGCCTGACGGTGGGCGACCTGGCCGACCCGCAGCTATTGCAGGAAGGACGTGAGGCGCTCGACAGGCTGACGCAGATCCTGCATTTGGGGTCACTCTATCCATTCCAGCGTTAAGGAGAGCAGATGAAACAGTTCCTGGCGTTGACGCTGGCGGGGCGATTACCGCCCCAGCCGGAGGGGGATACCGAAACCTTTCATTGGGAGTGGCGCGAGGCGGGCGTGCTGCAATTGACGCCTCATCAACCCTGTTCGCAGGCAATGGTGCTGTCGGCGGGGATCCACGGTAACGAAACGGCGCCGGTAGAGATTGTCGATAACTTGCTCCATGCGCTGATTAGCGGGCGACAAGCGCTGCGCTGGCATTTGCTGGTGGTTTTGGGCAACCCGCCGGCGATGCGCGACAATAAACGTTATCTACACAGCGATCTCAACCGCATGTTTGGTGCGCGTTGGCGGCATTTCCCGGTCAGCGATGAAACCATTCGGGCAGCCAGCCTGGAGCAAACCGTGGCGGCGTTTTATCAGCGCTGCCCGGCGGATGTTCGCTGGCATCTCGATATGCATACCGCCATTCGTGGGTCACACCATCTGCGTTTTGGCGTGTTGCCGGCGCGGGAAAGCCCGTGGGATCCGCAGTTTCTGAACTGGCTGGGTTCTGCCGGGCTGCAGGCGCTAGTATTTCATCAGGCTCCAGGCGGAACGTTCAGCCATTTTACCTGCGAATCCTTTGATGCGCAGGCCTGCACGCTCGAGCTGGGGAAAGCCAAGCCGTTTGGGCAAAATGATTTGTCGCAGTTTGCGCTGGTGGAACGCCAATTGGCGAACCTGCTGGCGGGCGAATTTGGCGGCGGTTCAACGGTGGAACCCCTCCACTATCGGGTGGTGCAGCAGATAACCCGACGCAGCGCTGATTTTCGCCTCTATATGTCGGCTCAGACGCTGAATTTTACCCCGTTTGCCAAAGGAACATTGCTGGCAGAAGACGGTGAGACTCGCTACGTGGTGGCCTCAGCCTGCGAGTACGTGTTGTTTCCCAATCCTGATGTCGCGTTGGGGCTACGGGCAGGGTTAATGCTTGAGCGCTGCCCTCCCGTTATTTAATAAGACTTGCCGCGTCGGCTTCCGGGCGGCATTTATTTATTCTGATTTGCAGTATTACAGATTAATCCTGGATAATTGCTTTATTAATAATCTGTGGTGCTTTATACTTCTATAAAATCCCTTCTTAATCATGCGATTGAATATTTTTATTGCGGATCTCCATCGTTTTTCCTTAATTTCTCCATAATTGGCTGGAAATCGTTTTTTACACTTTCATTGTTTTACTCAGGCTCTGATTAATTGACGATAAACACCGTAAAGTTAATCTCGTCAACACGGCAATGCGCCGTCAGAATAATTGAAAGGAAGGACCGATAATGAAAAAATTAACTGCTCTGTTTGTTGCCTCTACCCTGGCTCTGGGTGCCGCTAACCTGGCTCACGCTGCGGATACGACCTCAACCACGACCACCGAAGCGGCGCAGCCGAACGCTAAAATGATTAATCATCATAAAGGCAAAATGGGCCCTCGCCACGACATGATGTTCCAGGGGCTAAACCTGACCGATGCGCAAAAACAGCAGGTGCGCGACATCATGAAAGAGGGCCGCGAGCACAATAAACGTCCGGCACAGGAGGCGCAGGAAGAGATGCGTGCGATGCATAACCTGGTTGCCAGCGACAGCTTCGACAAAGCGAAAGCGCAAGCGCAGATTACGAAAATGGAAGAACAGCATAAAGGTATGATGCTGTCTCGTCTGGAAACCCAGAACAAGATTTACAACATCTTAACCCCAGAACAGAAAAAACAGTTTAATGCGAATTTTGAGAAGCGTCTGACAGAACATAAAGCGCCAGCAGGTAAAATGCCTCCTGCGCCTGCCGAATAAGTTTAACGGCACACTGTCTTAAGACCGCCGGATTTGCCCATAAATACCAACAGGTTATGGGCAGGTCCGGCGGTTTTCTTCTTTATTTCTTCCAGAAATCATCAAACACGGTAATCGGCGGACGACGTTTATGCTCGGTCTTCAGATACCAGCCTTCAATGGTCTTCGCTTGCGCAGATTCCAGCGTTTTGCCTTCCAGGTAATCGTCAATGTTATCGTAGGTCACGCCCAGCGCGACTTCATCTGGCAGAGAAGGGCGATCATCTTCGAGATCGGCGGTCGGTGCTTTCTTATAGAGATGCTCAGGGCAGCCAAGCTCGGCCAGCAGCTGTTTACCCTGACGCTTGTTGAGGCGGAAGATTGGGTTGATGTCGGTACCGCCGTCGCCGTATTTGGTGAAGAAACCGGTGATGGCTTCTGCTGCATGATCGGTCCCGACGACGACGCCGTGGGTCATACCGGCAATGCTGTACTGTGCTTTCATGCGTTCGCGGGCTTTTTCATTGCCGCGAACAAAGTCGCTCAGTTCAATACCGGCTTCACGTAGCGCCTGCTCGCTGGCCAGTACCGCGGCTTTGATATTGACCGTCAATACACGGTCCGGCTGAATAAAAGCAATGGCATCCTGGCAATCCTGCTCATCAAACTGTACGCCGTAGGGTAGACGCACGGCGATAAACTGCAGCGCGCTGTCGCCGGTTTCGGCGCGCAGCTCATTAATCGCCATCTGACACAGTTTGCCGGTAAGGGTCGAGTCCTGCCCACCGCTGATTCCCAATACTAACGATTTGATAAACGGATAAGTTTTTAGATAGGTTTTCAGAAAATCGACGCTGCGACGGATCTCTTGTTGTGCATCAATCTGTGGTTTTGCGCCAAGCGCCTGAATAATCTCTTGTTGTAACGCCATTTACCCCTCCGGAAATGTGTGCCAGCCTGTGCCGATAGCCCATTAGAACAATGTGTTAAAGCTACCTCTTTGACGATAAAACGACAAGGATCACAGTTTTGACTGATGTAAATTAATCCGATTATTCCGTTAATCGGCGTTCATTCAGGCGTATTGGTTGATAAATAGCATTATTTATTCCAGGCTTAATGCACTTCATAAAAAAGGAGAGGGAAGATGAATAAGAACGTAGTCGGGTTTCTGAGTGCTGCCGCTGTCATGACCATGCTGGCTGGCTGTACCGCATACGACCGCACGGCAGACCAGTTTACCCAGCCGGTGGTAAAAGACGTGAAGAAAGGGATGAGCCGCACGCAGGTCGCACAGATTGCGGGTAAACCATCATCTGAAGTATCGATGATCCACGCCCGTGGTACTTGCCAGACCTATATATTGGGTCAACGTGATGGTAAAGCAGAAACCTACTTTGTGGCCTTAGACGATACCGGCCATGTTATCAACTCTGGTTATCAAACTTGTGCGCAGTACGACACGGACCCGCAGGCCGCTAGCAAGTAATCGTGTATTCATCGGACATCTACGAAAGCCCGACCTCAGTGTCGGGCTTTTTTACGAGAAATCATGCTTATTTCTTGTCGCGAATTATTTTGACCAAAGTGTGAAGGTAGTCAAAACCAGAGGTCAATGAGAGACAATTTCTGGGCTTTTAGAATTATCCGTACACACATTGTTGCCGTATACTCAAGGCATAAACAGAAGATAACTCATCTGTTACATACGAGGGTAGTGGGCACAAGGAACATCGCCCGGTGATGGCAGATTTCACAAGTTGAGGAAGCGTGAATGGAAAAGAAACATATTTATCTCTTTTGCTCTGCAGGGATGTCTACTTCATTGTTAGTATCCAAGATGCGTGCGCAGGCTGAGAAATACGAAGTACCGGTCGTCATTGAAGCATTCTCCGAAGCATTTGCGGCTGAAAAAGGTCCTGAAGCTGACGTTATTTTACTCGGTCCACAAATTGGTTATATGTTAGGTGATATTCAAAAGATTTTACCTAATAAGCCGATTGAAGTTATTGATTCAACGCTGTATGGCAAAGTAGATGGTTTGGGCGTGCTTAAAGCAGCTGTTGCTGCAATTAAAAAAGCCGCTGCGCAGTAATTTAATTATTTTTCCCGTCAAAGAGTTATTTCACTTACAATCGCCGCAATATTAATTGCGGCCCTTTAAGGGTATTTTCTATGAGTAAAGTGATCGATTCGCTTGAAAAGGTACTCCTTCCTTTTGCTGTTAAAATAGGAAAGCAGCCTCACATTAACGCCATTAAAAACGGTTTTATTAAATTAATGCCGCTGACCCTCGCGGGGGCCATGTTCGTATTAATTAATAACGTTTTCCTGAGCTTTGGTGAGGGGTCATTCTTCTATTCAATGGGCATTCGTCTGGATGCATCCACGATTGCAACTTTAGACAGCTTTAAAGCCATCGGCGGTAACGTTTATAACGGTACCCTGGGCATTATGTCGCTGATGGCTCCTTTCTTTATAGGTTCAGCTCTAGCAGAAGAACGCAAAGTTGACCCGATGGCGGCAGGTCTGCTTGCCGTTGCGGCCTTCATGACCGTTACCCCTTACAGCGTCGGCGATGCGTATGCGGTAGGCGCTAACTGGCTGGGCGGTCAGAACATCATCTCCGGTATGATTATCGGTCTGGTGGTAGCTGAGCTGTTCACCTTTGTTATCCGTCGCAACTGGGTGATTACGCTGCCAGATAGCGTGCCTTCATCGGTCGCGCGCTCTTTCTCCGCGCTGATTCCTGGCTTCCTGATCCTGTCCGTTTTCGGGATTCTCTCGTGGATTCTGACCTCTTACGGTAGCAACTTCCATCAGATAATCATGGACTCTATCTCCAAGCCGCTGGCGGCAATGGGCGGAGTCGTGGGCTGGGCGTATGTGGTCTTTAACTCCCTGCTGTGGTTCTTCGGTGTTCACGGTTCACTGGCGCTGACCGCGCTGGATAACGGCATCATGACCCCATGGGCTCTGGAAAACATCGCGCTGTACAACCAGTACGGTTCTGTTGATGCGGCAATCGCTGCGGGCCAGCAGTTCCACTTCTGGGCGAAACCAATGCTGGATTCTTACATCCTGCTGGGTGGTTCCGGTGCGACTCTGGGCTTGATTATCGCCATCTTTATCGCTTCTCGCCGCGCTGACCATCGTCAGGTTGCGAAACTGGCACTGCCATCAGGCATCTTCCAGATTAACGAACCGATTCTGTTTGGTCTGCCAATCATCATGAACCCGGTTATGTTCATCCCGTTCGTACTGGTGCAACCGATTCTGGCAGCCATCACTCTGGCGGCTTACTCAATGGGCATCATTCCTCCGGTCACTAACCTGGCTCCATGGACAATGCCAACCGGTCTGGGCGCATTCTTCAACAGTAACGGAAGCATCGCAGCTCTGTTTGTCGCTCTGTTCAACCTCTGTGTCGCCACGATGGTTTACATGCCGTTCGTGATGATTTCGAACAAAGCACAGCAGACCATTGAAGAAGAAGAAAGCGAAGAAGACATCGCTGCAGCTCTGAAATTCTAATGCCAATGCGGTATGGAGCGAGTCTCCATACCGCCCTCACAAAAAGGGAATAGTTATGTTTGATTTGGAAAATGTTGTTGCTGAGGACGTGCAGGAAAACGATCTCGAAGAAGTGGTGATGGGCCTGATTATCAACTCCGGGCAGGCGCGTAGCCTGGCATATGCCGCGCTGAAGCAGGCTAAGCAGGGTGATTTTGAAGGTGCAAAAGCCACTATGGACCAGTCCCGCGTTGCGCTGAGCGAAGCTCACCGTGTGCAGACGCAGTTAATTGAAAGCGATGAAGGCGAAGGGCGTATGAAAGTGAGCCTGGTGCTGGTTCATGCGCAGGATCATCTAATGACGTCAATGTTGGCCCGAGAGCTCGTTGCTGAATTGATCGAACTTCACGAGAAGGTACAATAGGCTTTTCCCTATGAGGCAACCAAAGATGATCAGCATGGAAATCAACACCGCCAGAGAACAACAGCTCTTTAACGGTAAGAATTTTCATGTCTTCATCTACAACAAAACGGAAAGCATCAGTGGGTTACACCAGCATGATTACTACGAGTTCACAATCGTACTGACCGGGCGCTACTATCAGGTTATCAATGGCAAACGGGTTATGCTGGAGCGCGGAGACTTTGTTTTCATCCCTATGGGTTCTCACCACCAGAGCTTCTATGAATTTGGTGCGACGCGAATCCTAAACGTTGGGATCAGCAAAGACTTCTTCGACACCCACTATCAGGCGCTGGTCCCGTTTGCTCTGGTTGCTTCGCAAGTCTATTCGATTAAAAGCACGTTTCTTAGCTACATTGAGTCGGTTATTGCATCACTTCACTTTCGCGAAACGGAATTTGACGAATTTATTGAACTGGTTTCCTTCTATGTGATTAATCGTCTGCGACATCACCGTGAAGAGCAGGCGCAGGATGTTACGCCGCAGTGGTTAAAATCCACCGTTGAAGCCATGCACGATAAATTAAAATTTGGTGAAGGGGCGTTGGAGAATATGGTCGAGTTATCCGGGAAAACCCAGGAATATTTAACCCGAGCCACTCAGCGCTACTATGGCAAAACACCAATGCAGATTATTAATGATATCCGCATTAACTTTGCCAAAAAACAACTGGAAATAACCAACTACTCGGTAACTGATATTGCGTATGAATCAGGTTATAGCAGCCCAAGTTTGTTTATTAAGACATTCAAAAAGCTGACCTCATTTACGCCAAGTAACTATCGTAAGAAGTTAACGGTTATCAAATAACGCGCTGCGATAATATTTCGTAGTTCTGAAACAAAGAATTTATCTCGCCGCATATTATGCGGAGGGTCAGCCACGCTTAGCTTGTGGATCTCTAGGGAGAAAGATATGAGCCAGAAATTAAAAGTCGTTACTATTGGTGGTGGTAGCAGCTATACGCCGGAATTGCTGGAAGGTTTTCTCAAACGCTATCACGAACTGCCGGTCAGCGAACTATGGCTGGTTGACGTAGAAGACGGGCAGGAGAAGCTGGATATTATCCACGCTCTGTGCCAGCGCATGGTAGAAAAAGCCGGCGTACCGATGAAGGTCTACAAAACTCTTAACCGCCGCGAAGCCTTGCAGGGTGCTGACTTTGTGACGACGCAGCTGCGCGTCGGCCAGCTCCAGGCTCGTGAAAAAGACGAACGTATCCCGCTGAGCCATGGTTATCTGGGGCAGGAAACCAACGGTGCAGGCGGCCTGTTTAAAGGTCTGCGTACCATTCCGGTGATTTTTGACATCATCAAAGATGTGCAGGAAATTTGCCCTGACGCGTGGGTCATCAACTTTACCAACCCGGCCGGGATGGTGACTGAAGCGGTTTACCGTCATACCAACTTTAAGCGCTTTATCGGCGTCTGTAACATTCCTATCGGGATGAAAATGTTCATCACCGACGTGCTGCGCCTGAGCGAGAGCGACGATCTTTCCATCGATCTCTTCGGCCTGAACCACATGGTCTTCATTCGCGATGTGCTGGTGAACGGCGAGTCCCGCTTTGCCGAACTGCTGGACGGCGTGGCTTCCGGTACGCTCTCCGCCAATACCGTGAAGAACATCTTCGATATGCCGTTCAGCGAAGGGCTTATCCGCTCTCTGAACCTGCTGCCGTGCTCTTATCTGCTGTACTACTTCAAGCAAAAAGAGATGCTGGCTATCGAAATGGGCGAGTACTACAAAGGCGGCGCCCGTGCTCAGGTGGTACAGAAGGTCGAGAAACAGCTGTTTGAGCTGTACAAAAATCCGGATCTGAACGTGAAGCCGAAAGAGCTGGAACTGCGCGGTGGCGCATACTACTCCGACGCAGCATGCGAAGTGATCAACGCCATCTACAACGATAAGCAGACCGAGCACTACGTTAATATTCCGCACCACGGGCATATCGACAATATTCCTGCTGACTGGTCTATCGAAGTGACCTCTATCCTCGGTCGCGATGGTGCGAAACCGCATCCGCGCGTAACGCATTTCGATGAAAAAGTGCTGGGTCTTATCCATACCATCAAAGGTTTCGAGGTTGCGGCAAGCAATGCAGCGCTGAGCGGTGAGTTTAACGATGTGCTGCTGGCGCTGAACTTAAGTCCGCTTATCCACTCTGATAAAGATGCAGAGATTCTGGCGCGTGAACTGATTCTGGCCCATGAAAAATGGCTGCCGAATTTCGCCGCCACCGTGGAGAAGCTGAAAAAGTGACAGGAGGCAGCATGGAA
Source organism: Kluyvera huaxiensis (assembly GCF_040149365.1). Taxonomy (NCBI): domain Bacteria; kingdom Pseudomonadati; phylum Pseudomonadota; class Gammaproteobacteria; order Enterobacterales; family Enterobacteriaceae; genus Kluyvera; species Kluyvera huaxiensis. The sequence goes on along the minus strand of NZ_JBEFLV010000019.1, from coordinate 41,491 downwards.
CGTTTGTTAATCGTTAATGCCGATGATTTTGGTCTGAGCAAAGGGCAGAACTACGGTATTCTTGATGCCTGCAAAAATGGACTCGTGACCTCGACGACCGCGCTGGTGAACGGCGCGGCTATTGACCACGCGGCGAGTCTCAGCCGCCGCACGCCTGAACTGGCCGTTGGCATGCACTTTGTGCTGACGCTGGGCGAGCCGCTGTCACCAATGCCGGGGCTGACCCGCGAGGGGAAACTCGGCAAGTGGATCTGGCAGGTAGCAGAGGAAGGCGCGCTGCCGATGGATGAGATTGCTCATGAGCTTGAGTGTCAGTACAACCGCTTTGTTGAGTTGTTTGACGCGGAGCCAACGCACTTTGATAGCCATCATCACGTGCATATGATCCCGCAAATTTTCCCGCTGGTGGCGGAGTTTGCAAAATCAAAGGGCATTGCAATACGTATTGACCGCTCCATTGCGTATCCATTTGTTATTCCTGAAGGTCTGCGCAGCAGCGATGGTTTTAGCAGTGAGTTTTATGGCGAAGCCATTTCTGACGCGCTGTTCCTGCAAACCCTGGATAGCTCAGCGGCGCGCGGTGAACAGTCTGTTGAAGTGATGTGCCACCCGGCGTTTGTGGATAACACGATTATGGGCAGCGCATATTGCTACCCGCGCCTGGCGGAACTAGATGTATTGACCTCGGATTCGCTGAAGTACGCGATTGCGGAAAGAGGTTATCGTCTCGGTACTTACCGCGACGTGTAAGTGATTAACCCCCTCAACCCTTGCCCGGCAGCGATCCTGCCGGGCTTTTTTGTGTATGACGCGCACACGCTAATCCTGCTATCATAAGACTTTCCTGCTTTTGCCATTAATGATTGTGAATTTAACTGCTTATGAAACCGTTTCGCCAACAAAATCGGCAGATTATCAGCTATGTACCACGCAGCGAACCCGCTCCGCCAGACCATGCCGTTAAGGTAGAAGGTTTTCGCGATGTCTGGATGCTGCGCGGAAAGTATGTGGCATTTGTGCTGATGGGCAGCGCGTTTCAGCGCTCACAGGCGTTCAGTATTCCTGAGTCGGCCCAGCGTTGGGCTGTGCAGATGCGCCAGGATGGGGAAATCGACGCGTAAGGTTTTACGTTATCCGGATGCAAAAAAAAACGCTGATGAAAATCAGCGTTTTTTTATATCTCGTTTCGTCCGGCTGGCGTTTATCGCTCAGCCGGACGACCGATTAGCGATGCGCTAACTCGGCATCGTCTTCGCTATTGAGGATCTCTTTGTCGGTCTGGCGCAGCCACTGGCTGGTCAGGGTACCGGCGGTCATGGAACCGCTAACGTTCAGCGCGGTACGACCCATATCGATCAGCGGTTCAACGGAAATCAACAGCGCAACCAGCGTCACCGGCAGCCCCATGGCTGGCAGCACGATCAGCGCGGCGAATGTTGCCCCGCCACCCACGCCGGCAACGCCTGCGGAGCTTACGGTAACCATACCCACGAGGGTGGCAATCCACAGCGGATCCAGCGGGTTAATCCCGACGGTTGGCGCAACCATCACTGCCAGCATGGCAGGGTACAGACCGGCACAACCGTTCTGACCAATGGTCGCACCAAAGGATGCGGAGAAGCTGGCGATAGATTCCGGTACGCCAAGACGACGGGTCTGTGCTTCCACGTTCAGTGGAATAGACGCGGCGCTGGAGCGACTGGTGAAGGCAAAAGTCAGGACCGGCCATACTTTACGGAAGTATTTCAGCGGGCTGACGCCGTTGACACCCAGCAGAATGCCGTGCACCACGAACATGATGATAAGACCCAGATAAGACGCGACCACAAAGCTGCCGAGCTTGATGATGTCCTGCACGTTAGAACCGGCAACCACTTTGGTCATCAGCGCCAGCACGCCGTATGGCGTCAGCTGCATCACCAGACGTACCAGCTTCATCACCCAGCCTTGCAGCGTGTCGATAGCGGTCAGCACGCGTTGGCCTTTCGGCGCATCGTCTTTCAGCAGTTTCAGTGCGGCGACACCCAGGAAGGCGGCGAAGATAACCACGCTGATAATGGAGGTAGGGTTAGCCCCGGTCAGGTCTGCAAACGGGTTTTTCGGCACGAAGGAGAGCAGGAGCTGCGGTACGCTCAGGTCAGCGACTTTACCGGCGTAGCTACTCTGAATGGCATTCAGACGTGCGGTTTCAGCCGTACCCTGTACCAGACCTTCGGCGGTCAGGCCAAACAGATTGGTCACCAACACACCGACCAGCGCGGCAATCAGCGTAGTGAACAGCAGCGTACCGATGGTCAGAATACTGATTTTACCCAGCTGGGAAGCGTTATGCAGACGAGCGACGGCGCTCAGAATTGAGGCAAATACCAGCGGCATGACGATCATTTGCAGCAGCTGAACATAGCCGTTACCGACCACGTTAAACCACTGAATGGAATCTTTCAGTACTGGATTATCGGAACCGTAGATCAGTTGCAGAGCGAGTCCAAAGACCACGCCAACAACCAGACCGACCAACACCTTTTTGGCCAGACTCCACTGTTTGTGGCGAGTCTGTGCCAATGCAAACAGCAATACGACGAACACGATAATGTTCGCGACTAGTGGAAAGTTCATCCCCGTTCTCCTGAAGAAGTATTGTCCACGCCGTCCGGCGCCATTTCATGGCGCTGCGGCGTGTGTTTTTTTAGAACAAATCCGAGAGGATTTGCCTGGATGTGAGAAGGGTAACAGAACTGGAATCACAACCTTATATCCAAATGGAATTGATTATGCCAAAAGTGTGATTTCTGTTGAATTATTGTTCAGCACGTCGATGAATAAAGCGATTAAAGTCTGTTTGTAGCATGTTGATCATCGACGATGACCAGCGCACGGCGCTGTTCTCCGGCAGCGATTGCGGCATAAAAACAGCGTAGGCGAACAGCGCCATACACAGCACGCGCTCCAGCTGGTTCCCTTTACGCGGTGCAAGAATAGGAAAACGGAAACGCCAGCGGCAGGGCCAGAGCAGCGGAACGCCAGCGGGGGTGAGCATATCGGCAAGAATGTGGCTCAGATAGCCGAGCACCATACCCTGCACCGCATCGGCAGGCACAATCCAGCTATCGGGCACTTTCAAATAGAACAGCGTCAGGGCGCCAAACACCGCGAGCAGACTGTGGGTAAAGCCCCTATGGCCAAACATGCGGGCAATGGGTTTGGACAGCCAGCTAAGCCGCTGCCCGAGCAGCGAACGCGGGTGGTCAATATCCGGCAGCAGACAGGTCAATATCGCCGATGGCACGATGTGCCACCAGTCACCTTGCGCCAGCACTGGCGTCAATTCGGCATTTTTAGCAAACACCGCGCAGGCGATGGAAAAGAGCAGATGACCTTCCGCCGTCATGATAAAACCCATTGTTCTGTAAATTCATACAGTATAGGGTTTTTATACAGTAGGCGGAAGAGGTTACAGTGTAACTCTTTGTCAAAAATTTAACGTGCGAGCCAGCCACCATCAACGGCTACCGTATAGCCGCTGATGTAGTCCGCAGCCGCTGAGGCAAGAAACACCACCGGGCCTTTGAGGTCTTCTGGTGTACCCCAGCGAGCGGCAGGGATACGGTCGAGTATCGCTTTGCTGCGGTCGGCGTCGTCACGCAGTTGCTGGGTGTTATTCGTCGCCATATAACCCGGCGCGATAGCGTTCACATTAATGCGATGCTGCGCCCATTCATTGGCCAGCAGGCGGGTGATACCTAATACGCCGCTTTTTGAGGCGGTGTAGGATGGCACACGAATGCCGCCCTGGAAAGAGAGCATTGAAGCAATATTAATAATTTTTCCACCGCTATCCTGGGCCAGAAATTGCCTGGCCACCGCCTGCGCCAGGAAAAAGACCGACTTAAGATTGAGATTCATTACCTCATCCCAGTCCTTCTCGCTAAAGCTCAGCGCATCTTCGCGGCGAATGGTTCCGGCATTGTTCACCAGAATATCAATCCGGCCAGCCGCCGCCACGGCTGCGGGGACAATATCAGCAATACTCTCAGGCTGGCTGAGATCGGCCTGAATCGGGTACAAACGGCGTCCCAAAGCCTGCACTTTTTCCGCCGTTTCATGCGGTACGCTGCGGCTGACGCTGACGATATCGCACCCGGCTTCCGCCAGCCCTAGCGCCATGCCTTGACCCAGACCTTTATCGCACCCGGTGACGAGCGCAACTTTACCTTGCAGATTGAAAGCATTAAGAATCATGTCGACCCCTGTATACGGTTTTTATCGTTATGAGATGACCTACAGGGCAAAGCATAGTGGGGAGAAACAAAAAACTCAAACAAAAATAAAACAGCGTTTCATTTTTATGATTTGGTTGGTATTTGCGGGCACAAACTGTGCCCGCATCACCATTACCCGAGAAGATTTTCGCGGGTGAGGGACTCGAGCGACGGGAGTTTGACATCGGCGAGGCTAAAGCGCGGGTCAAGCTGACTTTCCGCCGCAGGAACGACGATAGAACGCATGCGCGCCGCTTTGCTGGCAATCATGCCATTAACGGAATCTTCCAGCGCCACGCAGCACGTTGGGTCAACGCCCAGTTCAGCCGCGCAGTTGAGATAGACCAGCGGATGCGGCTTGCTGTATGCCAGCGTGTCGGCGGAGGCCAGCGCGTCAAACTGGCCGCGCAGATCGAACATGGTCAACACTTTCTCGAGCATATACAGCGGCGAGGCGGAGGCCAGACCGACCTTTAATCCTTCCGCTTTGCACAGCGCAACCGCTTCACGCACGCCCGGCAGCAGTGGCTGAGATGCTTCAACCTGAGCAATAACGCGGGCAATGATACGTTGAACGACCGTTGCGCAGTCCGGGCCGCTCCATGGCTGCTGGGCAAACCACAGGCCGACCACCAGGTCGATGCGTAAACCGCGAGTATCAGGAAGCTCATGGCGACGGGTAAAGTCGACGCCCAGCTCGCCCAGAACTTCATGTTCGGCACGATCCCACAACGGCTCGGAATCGATCAGTAATCCATCCATGTCGAAAATGGCGGCTTTTATTTGGCGCTCGGCGGACATAACTACCTCTCCTTTAGGATAACGAATACAGGGGAATGGTATATCATATCGCGCGTAAAGTCGGGCGAAAGTCGCCATCAGCAGATAGACTGAGGCTGAGTCCCGAATAAAGCGTCTAAACAAGGGGAACCCATGACGTATCAACAAGCTGGACGCATTGCCATTCTTAAGCGTATTGCCGGGTGGATTATCTTTATACCCGCGCTGATTTCGACACTGATTTCGGTGCTGAAATTCATGTATGAACACAGTGCAAAACAGCCTGGCATTGATGCCGTGATGATGGATTTTGTTCACGTAATGGTGGACATGATGCGTTTTAATACACCGTTCTTGAATGTGTTCTGGTACAACTCGCCGCAGCCAGACTTTCACAATGGGCTAAATGTTCTGTTCTGGATTATCTTCGCGCTGATCTTTATCGCGCTGGCAATGCAGGATTCCGGTGCGCGAATGGCGCGTCAGGCGAAACACCTACGTGAAGGGGTTGAAGATCAGCTGATTCTGGAGAAGGCGAAAGGGGCGGAAGGGCTGAGCCGCGAAGCGCTGGAAGCTCGCGTGGAAGTACCGCGTCATACTATTTTTGTGCAGTTTTTCCCGCTCTACGTTCTGCCGATTATCGTGATTGTTATCGGCTACTTCGTATTAAAAGTGCTGGGCTTTCTCTAAAAGCAACAAGCCCGGCGAGGCCGGGCTTGAAATTATGCGGCTGGAATCGCGCGCGGTTTACCTTGAGGGTCGACCGCGACGTAGATAAACAGCGCTTCGGTCGCTTTATAGCGCTGGCCGATAGGCTCTGATGAAACCTTCTTGACCCACACTTCAATATTGATGGTAACGGAAGAGTTGCCGCGTTTGACGCAGCGGGCGTAGCAGCACACCACATCCCCCACCGCGACGGGCCGCAGAAACGTCATGCCATCCACCCGAACGGTGACAACCCGCCCGTGCGCGACTTCTTTTGCCAGTATGGCGCCGCCAATATCCATTTGCGACATCAGCCAACCGCCGAAAATATCGCCGTTGGCATTGGTATCCGCGGGCATCGCTAATGTGCGTAATACCAGCTCACCCTGAGGAGCGTCATTTTGCTGTGTCATTCTTATTCTCTGTGCTTACTTATGGTCGTCTTGAGGCATATGGCGATAGATGTAAACCCCGCTCAGCACGGTGAATACCAGCGTCAGCGCCGTGAGGCCAAACACCTTAAAGTTTACCCAAATGTTTTGCGGTAGCCAGAAGGCGATGTAAATATTTGCCAGCCCACAGAGAATGAAAAAGATGGCCCAGGCGACGTTCAGTTTCCCCCAAACGGCTTCTGGCAACGTTATCTCTTTACCCAGCATGCGCTGGATCAGCGGCTTTTTCATCACCCACTGGCTTACCAGCAGCGCACCGGCAAACAGAGCGTAAATCACGGTGACTTTCCACTTGATAAACTCGTCGTTGTGGAAGAACAGGGTCAGGCCGCCAAACACCGCCACCAGAACAAAGGTAATCAACGCCATTTTTTCGACTTTGCGATAGCGTACCCAGCTATAAATTAACACCACGGCAGTGGCGACGATCAGCGCCGAGGTTGCTGCATAGATGTCATAAATCTTGTAAAAGGCGAAGAAGACAACCAGCGGTAAAAAATCCAGAAACTGCTTCATACTTCGATTCCGTAGTTCAGGGCTGCCCGCGACGGGCAGCATCAGATTATTTGCGAATAAGCATATAGACGCGGAACAAATAGACCAGCAACAGGGCGGAAACCAGGTTGCTCAACGCATTCACCACCACCGCACCGATATAGGGTGTCAACACGGCAAAGCTGGATGCGAACAGCAGCAGCAGCGTTTTTGCCAGCATCCAGCCAACCACCGCTGGGGCGATAATACGGATATTGGCCCAGCCCAGACGAATGCTGCTGCGCATGGCAGCGAAGACGCCCAGTTTATCCTGCACCATCATCACCGGCGCGAAGGCCAGCACGATGGCGAGCAGAATACCCGGTACCACAATAAACATCACGCCCATCTGAATCAGGAACGTACTGATAAAGATAAGCAGCAGCAGTTTTGGCAGAACCGGCGCGCTGGCGCCAATCGCCCGCAGCGCGCTGACCGGTTGCCCAGCGGAGATCAGTTGGATCATCAGCAGAATACCGCCTGCCAGAATGGCGTTGCCAATCAGTCCGGCAAACGTTGAGGCTGCGGAAGACTGCAGCAGGATCTGCTGTTGTTCCGGGGTCATGTTCTGTACCAGGTCGAACAGGCCGGTGCTCCCGGTCAGATGATCTCCAACCGTCAGCGTAGCAAGTTGCTCATCGCTGGGAGAAAAAGCATGGCCGAGCACCACCGTGATAAATGAACAGAGCAATGAAATCAGTAAGATGGTGACAAACTGATTGCGAAAAAAATTACCCGTGTCACGGTATACAGACTGCGCCGTGATAGACATGCACTCTCCTTGAGTATGGCAGGTGTTAATTAGCCGGCAATTGTACCGCAAATCGCGCGGGCGTAGCACTCTTCGCACAAGCCCCTCTAAGTATATCTTTGTAAAGAAGAAGCCGTATTGACGGCGTATTGAGCATGCGGTTCAGACCGCCCGTTACCTTTCTCCCTTTTTGATGGAGATTAATTCGCCTGAATGACGGCTATAACGTCGAATCTTTCACTAAATGCGAAAATTGATTTGGGTATTAATCACGGATAGTTAGTAAAAGGTAAAAATTAATCTGGATCAATAAATGTTAAATCATATGACTTAGTGTGATCCGTGACGGATCAAAAGTAACTCGTTATGGGTATATTTGCCGCGCCAGAAAAACCATAATGAGGAAGTGGATATGAAAAAGTTAGCAGTGGTTGCACTTGCGTTAAGTACATTGTCGGGTGGCGCATGGGCGCATGAAGCAGGGGAGTTTTTCATTCGCGCGGGGTCGGCGACGGTTCGCCCAACGGAAGGGTCCGATAACGTACTGGGTAGCCTTGGTGGCTTTAACGTCAGTAACAACACGCAGCTAGGTTTAACCTTCACCTACATGGCGACGGACAATATCGGTATTGAGCTGTTAGCCGCCAGCCCGTTCCGCCACAAAGTGGGCACCGGGCCAACCGGTGATATTGCGACCGTACACCAATTACCACCGACGCTGATGGCGCAATGGTACTTTGGCGATGCGCACAGTAAATTCCGGCCGTACGTTGGCGCCGGTATTAACTACACCACCTTCTTTGACAACGATTTTAATGATACGGGTAAAAAGGCTGGGCTTTCCGATCTGAGTCTCGACGACTCCTGGGGCGCTGCCGGGCAGGTGGGTCTCGACTATCTGATCAATCGTGACTGGCTGCTGAACATGTCCGTGTGGTACATGGATATCGACACCAACGTTAAATTTAAAGCCAACGGCGTCAACCAGAGCGTCAGTACTCGCCTCGACCCGTGGGTGTTTATGTTCTCGGCGGGCTATCGTTTCTGATTTTTTCTGCAACATCCTTGTGCAAAGCTGGTCGCTATTTGACCAGCTTGTTCCACTCTTTCCCACGCGAGTTGTTATCGACGATTGTCGGCATAACCTTCGAAGTCATCCATTTCATCGTTCCCGCATAATTGATTCAACGCTAAAGGTTTCTTTTTTTCCTGGTTTTGTTAATACATTCATATGATTAATTAACTGATCCGATGTGTCGCTTTAATCGTTCTGAAGGATAAGCCTGTCGGTAGGCTTTCTATTAGGAGAACGAAGAGTGTCTTTATCCATTTTTACTAGCACGTCATCAATGGCTTCAATGAATGCATTAAATCAATCTAATAACGTACTCTCTACAGCGATGGAACGGCTGGGTACGGGGAAGCGTATCAATTCTGCTGCTGATGATGCAGCTGGTTTACAGATAGCCACGCGCCTCGAGGGACAAAACCGGGGGATGTCGGTGGCGCAGCGTAATATCGCTGATGCAACTGCACTATTGCAGGTTGGCGAGGGCGCTTTCGATGAGGCGACCAATATCATGCATCGAATGAAAGATTTAGCGACTCAGTCGGCGAATGATACGAATAGCGTCAAAGACCGGGAGGCTATTAATGTTGAGCTCACGGAGCTGTTTTCTGAACTAGGAAACTTGTTGGGCAATACATCTTTTGCGGGTGAGAAATTGCTTGGCGAACAAATGTCAAACGGCAATATTGATTACTCAAATGCTAAACTTTATAAAGACATGAATATCCAAATTGGTGCCAGTGCCGATGAAAGTATGACAGTAGAGGTTGGGCTGTCACTGGATACGGCTATGATTGCCATCTATGAAGTTACGGTAAACCATACTGATGCAAATGGTGCATTTAATATCAGCGACTCCAGTGGTGCACAATCGCTAATAAATCAGTTGGATGAGGCATTAGATCAATCTGGTCAGTTTCGTTCTGATTTGGGTGCAACAATTAATCGTCTGGGCCATACCTCCGCAAATCTTGCGAATATGAAGGACAATACAGAACTGGCATTAGGAAATATTCAGGATGCAGATTACGCTGCAGAGGCTTCTTCAATGTCGCGAAGCCAGCTGCTGTCACAAACGAGTATGTCGATGTTGAAGCAGTCCAACAGCATGCAAGGCATGGTGATGTCGTTGCTTGGATGATAGATACAATAAGTTTTAATAAAGAAAACTTATCTGTATTACATAATCGTTAAACTGATTTCACAAAACATGATTTTTGTAGAAACCCGCTCCGGCGGGTTTTTTTCGTGTGAAAACGCATTAGAAACAACATAGTAACCCGCGTAAAAAAATCCCTTTATAGAATGGATAAATCGGCTGTATGAGGTTGTGTTTCTAAACTGCATTTCGAGCGGGGGGACGTATAAGGGGCTAAGCCGCAATCGATAAAGAGATAAGTAATCGAAAACGCTACTTTTTATTAACATAAACTATACTTCCAGCAGCTTTCGGTATCGTCAGTGCCTGAGTTACAACCTGATGCTGAGTGCCGGGATGCAAAACACCGAGTATTTCTTCCTTTTGGCACAGGACGGTATGATGAAACGTCGAGTCATGACATCTGCAATTCTATTAGCACTGTTGATTTCGCATCCCGCACTCTCCGTCGAGGCACCGCTTTCGCCTCTCATGAAGCAATTAAATAACGGCAACTGGCTCCCGCAAGAAGAAGCGCAGTCGCTCAGCGATGAGCTCTATTACCAGGATGCCGTACAGGCTTACATCCAGACGTTACCATTATTAAATACCATCGGTTTACGAGACGGCTCGGAAGCCGCGTTCGGCAAAGGCTACAACGTGCTACCCATCTGGAAGGAACGTATGGATAGTCGTGCCGTTGTACCGACGCCTAACGGTGATGTCATTTATTCGATGAGTTACCTGGATTTAAAAGAAACAGGTCCTTTGGTGGTTAAGGCTCCGGCCAACGTTATTGGGATGTTTACCGACTTCTTCCAGAAAACAATTACCGATGTCGGTGCTATTGGTCCGGATCGCGCCCGTGGCGGCCTCTATTTACTGCTTCCGCCAGACTACGAAGGGCCAGTGCCTCAGGGGTATTACGTTTTTAAATCCTCTACCTACAACGTATTCCTGTTTTTCAGAACCATTATGGGGAAAGGTGATGGCAAACCTGATCCAACCCCGGCGGTGAAGAATGCCGAGACAACGCGGATTTACCCCTTGTGGGATGTAGAAAAAGAAGTCAAACCTATGCAGTTCCCGGATGCCAGCGGTAAGCGTGTCAACATGATGTATCCGACAGATGCTAGCTACTGGCAGAAAGTGAAGGAGTTTGTGGATTACGAACCGCTGACGGCTATCCCTGATGCAACCCGTAGCGCATTGTTGAGTATCGGGATAGTCAAAGGTAAACCGTTCGCGCCGACGGAAAAACAGCAGGGGATGTTAAAAAAAGCGGTAGAAGCCGCTCCGCGTATGATCCTCGCTCGCCGGCAGGTTGGTCGCGACGATCAGCGCCAGCTCTACTATAAAGACCGGCAGTGGGAAACGTCCTGGGCCGGTGCTACCGCTGAGTGGATGCAGTACGGCACGATGGACACTAACCAGCGCGCTGCGTTTTTCCAGATTGCTTACTCCAGCGCAGCTGCAATGGTGATGCACACCACCGGTGCGGGTTCCAAATACCCGTTTGCCACGAAGGATAACAGCGGTAAGTTCCTGGATGGCAGCAGTACTTACAAACTGCATCTACCGCCGAACCCGCCAGCCGCGCTCTTCTGGGCGGTCACCGCCTATAACATTACCGATGGCACCATGCCAGAAACTGACCAGTTACTGCCATCGACTAATGGTTATTACAACATTCCCAAAAATCAGGATGGTTCTATAGATCTCTGGTTTGGACCGAGCAAACCTGAAGGCGTGGCGGACAGTGCATTTATTAAAACGGTGTCCGGTCGTAATTTCCTCGTTGCATTGCGCCTTTACGGCACAGAGGACGGTTTCTACGACCAGACCTGGGTACCGGATGATTTGGTGCAAACGAATAAGTAAAAATGAGGAATAAGATGAAAATTCGATACCTGGCATTGTTCACTACGCTGACATTAAGTGCGGGTGCGTTCGCACAGAGCGCCCCTCTCACTATTCCGCATCCGACGAAATTCGACCAGCTAACGCAACCCTCAGCCGATGTCACCATGCCCGAGGCTTACGTTAAGGCAATAGCGCAGCAGGCATACATCTGGGGCTGGCCGATGGTTAACCAGTTTAATCGCCGTGAAACCATCACCAAAGCGCCTTATCCTGCGCTTAACGGTGGGATGGTCCCGGTGGCTCCGATGGGGCAGCTGAGTATGCTCACCGATTACATTAAGCCAGAAGAGACTTTCGTCACCTGTCCTAACCAGGATGTGGCTTATGGCCTGGGATTCTTTGAACTGGAAAAAGGCCCCATTGTTATTCAGGTGCCAGACTTCGGCAGTCGTTTTTGGGTTTACGCTATCTATGACGCCCGAACGAATCAGATTGGTAACGTAGGCAAACCTTATGGCACAAAACCTGGTTTCTATTTGCTGGTAGGCCCAGACTGGAAAGGGGAAACGCCAAAAGGGATTAACGGTGTTATCCGCTCATCGACCGAAATGGCGAACGTTATTCCGCGGGTTCAGATGGATGACACGTCGGAAGACAGAAAGGCTATTCAGGCTCCGATCAAAGAAATCATGACCTATCCGCTGAGCCAATTCGACGGGAAGATGAAATCCTTCGAATACGCCAATATTCCTGCTATTGGCGATAAACCTGATGCCAGTTCAGGCGAAACGAAATGGGTTATTCCAGAAAAATTCTTCGACCAGTTCGCGAATGTTCTGGATAAAGTGCCGCCGCTGCCGGGAGAGGAGGCGATGTATGCCCAGTTCCGTCACCTGGTTGAGGCTGGTAAGAAAAAACCGGAAATTCGTAAGTGGATGGATGAAACCGCCGTTGAAACGGACAAAACGGTGATTACTGAGTTCTTCAAATGGAAAAACAATGGCGTTCCCGCAGGTAACGGCTGGAATCGTTCGAAGCATAATGCTGAGTTTGGCGTCGATTACTACAATCGTACCGGCACGGCGAAATCGAACATGTTCGACAATAAGCCGAACGAAACCCAGTACTTCTACACTGATGACGATGCCAGCGGTATGCAGCTCTCAGGTGACAAGAGCTACACGGTAACCTTCCCGAAAGGTGAGCTTCCACCGGTGAAAGGCTTCTGGTCACTGACGCTGTATAACAGTAAGCATCTTTTCAGCCCAAATGAGCTCAACCGATACTCGCTGGGCACCAAAAACAAGAATCTGAAGTTTAACGATGATGGTTCTCTAACACTTTATGTCAGCAAAACCCGTCCTGCGGAAGACAAAATTAACAACTGGCTCCCAGCTCCTGACGGGATGTTCTCGCTGTATATTCGCGCTTATTGGGGTGAGAAACCGATAATTGACGGGACCTGGCAACCGCCAAAAATTGAAACACTGAAATGATGAAGAAGGAGGGGCGTCATAAGTCTGGCGCCTCAACCCATTTTTCAGGACGCTTAATGCTTTTGTCTGTTACTTTTCATTGCATCTTGCTTACCCGGGTTGCATTGCTGTTTTGTCCCGGGCAGATAAAATTTTCCTGATATATCCGGATTGCTTCCGCCGGGGCAACCCGCGCGGCCTGGAGCAGAGACCGTATCACTACCATCAGAACCGTTTCCGCCATCAGAAACAGTTCCTCCATCACCACCGTTACCGCCATCGGCAGCACTTACTGCGAATGTGCATAAGATGAAAAAACAAACTAAAACATGTCTGATCATAAAATATCTTCCTTGTTAACCATAATACGTTCAATTAAACGCCGTACGCTGGAACCATCGCAGGGCGTGCAAAGGCGCGGGTCCATCTTTTACCCATAGCTAGCGGCGGGATTCGGTGGCGATATTAACGGCAAGTCCGGTTAAGACGCCGCCCATTAGCCAGCGCTGGACGACTGCAAATGACGGTTTGCGTACCAGAAACAGTGCGATTGTTCCTGCCGAAATAGCCACCATGGCATTAATCGATACGCTAATCACAATTTGCGTCATCCCCAGCACCAGCGATTGCGTCAGCACGCTGCCGTGGGCCGGGTTAATAAACTGTGGTAACAGTGACAGGTAGACGATGGCAATTTTGGGGTTGAGCAGGTTGGTCAAAAGTCCCATCAAAAATAGCTTACGCGGGCTGTGCTGCGGCAGTTCTTTTAGCTGGAACGGCGAGCGACCGCCGGGGCGCACGGACTGCCAGGCCATCCACAATAGATAAAGGACACCGGCAATTCTCAACGCGTCGTAAGCGTAAGGAACGGCCATCATCAGCGCCGTCAGACCAAACGCGGCGCTGACCATATAGACGATAAAACCGAGCGCCACGCCGCCAAGTGACACCAGGCCTGCCGTACGACCTTGTGAAATGGACCGTGAAATCAGGTAGATCATATTAGGGCCGGGGGTGAGGGCCATACCGAGCGACACCAATGCGAAGGCGAGAATATTGTGGAAATCAGACATGGCGGGCTCCAGCTTAGCGACTGTTTTTCATACTACGACTTCCGCTTTTGCCGGGCGAGAGATTTATCAATCAACTATGAATTCAGGTAGAACAGCAGATACAGTCGGCTCGAAAAGTCTCGCGCTGTCGGGTTAACCATTGTTGTTCCGACACCGTCAGACAGGTAAAAAAAAGCCCGCATAGAATGCGGGCAAAAATACTGGAAGCAATGTGAGCAATGTCGTACCGAATACCTGAGCGATTTGCTCAACCATTCGGTAATGAGAAAGATAATAGTTCTCATCTAAGATATCAACCCCAACTTTTGTGTGAAAGCGATTTTTTTTACCCGACGAGAAAAACGGTTCGTTTCTGGCTGTTATCCAATGGCCATGCCGTCGCCACATCGCAAAGCCTTGCTGGTGTGGTGGCAATAGTGAAACCGCCAATGGCCGCCGCTTGCAGCATTTCGCCTGTTGCCTGTAAAAGTTCAGGCATCGACAGACTTCCGATGCCGCTGCCCATCAGCTGCAGCGGGGCAGATCGTAGAACCGCGCCATTGATCGAGATGTCTGCGCCAGCCAGCGAACCGACCTGCACATAGCGGATTGGCGACTGCCCCGGGCTGCGTTTTGCCAGTATCGGCAACAGTAATTCAGCGCTGTGGCCCCACAAATAATCCACCACCACGTCAATCTGCTGACTGGCCAGCTCGGCAAATTGCACATTGAGCACCGCATCGTCCGCCGTCAACAACACACAGGCATCCGCCCCCAGTGATGCCAGCGCCTGCGGATTTCGCCCGGTCGCAATCACCTTTTTCGCACCTAAATAGCGCGCTATTTGTACCGCCAGCTGTCCGGCAGTGCCGGTGGCGCCGTTAATCAACACCGTTTCACCGGCTTTAAACGCCGCGCGTTTAACCAACGCCGCCCACGCGGACATTCCGGGATTAGCCATTGCGGCGGCGGTTACATCGTCTAACGCATCGGGCAATGGCAGGCAATGTTTTAACGCCACAGGAGCAAATTGCGCCATGCTGCCCCACGGTGCGGTGGGAAAGGCAAAATAGACCCGCTGGCCGTCGGGCAGCGTACCGGTCCCGTCGATACCGACGCCAAACGGCAGAGTGCCGTCAAAGCTGTAATGTTTACCGCTGGCACGGCTTTTTACTACGTGGCTGATGGCGGACGCGCTGACGCTCACCAGCGTGTGTTGTTCTTTCGGTTGCGGGTCGGCAAAGTTTGCCCAAACCGGCCCCTGGGCGAGGTCAAAGACCACGGCTGCTTTCATAATAGTGTCTCCGTAAGCTATTTATGTGTAAAATGCACATATCAGATAACGGCACTATACACCGCTGGATAATATATGCAATCTGCACATAATAAATATGACATCACCGAGTTCCATGGCGCGCTGCTTGATATCATTGGCGTAATGAATCAGCCTGTCCGCGACGAACAGTTGCTGCAGGCGGCGGGCGTCCAGTTAGATCAAATTCTCTTTCCGCTGCTGGTGGCTATTGGCCGCTGCGGTCCTGTCGGTGTGGTTGAGCTGGCGGATAATCTGGGGCGCGACTACACCACAGTCAGTCGGCAGGTGAAAAAACTCGAAGCGCAGTCTTTGGCGCACAAGCAGCCGAACGCGCAGGACCGACGAATCAGTGAAGTGACGTTGAGTGAACAGGGAAGAGCGATTTTTGATGCCATTGCGGTGGCCAGGCAAAAGCTGATGAATCAGGTGCTGGCGGCATGGTCACCGGAAGAGGTCGCTGCACTGTTTCGCTTAACGCGTAAATACGCGGACAGCTTGCAGCAAAAATAGGCCGCCTGAGTTGCCCCAGGCGGCACGGGCGTTATGCCGTTTTGGTGGCGGCTTTCATGCTTTTCACAAAGCTTGCAAGCTCATCGAGCATGGCCTGTGGGTTTTCCACATTGCGTTCGATAATCTTCACAATCGCCGAACCGGAAATAGCCCCGGCGGCACCGGCGTCGATGGTTGCCGTCACCTGATCGGGTGCGGAAATCCCAAAGCCCTGCAGCGGAGGCGCGGCGTTGTACTCAGCCAGTTTCTCCACCAGATGATGCAGCGGCAGCGCGGCGCGGGTTTCGGTACCGGTAACGCCAGCGCGTGACAGCAGGTAGGTGTAGCCCCGGCCGTGCGCGGCAATCTGACGCAGCAGTTCTTCATCGGCATTTGGTGGGCAGATAAAGATTGGCGCGACGTTATGACGCATAGCTGCTTGACGGAACGGGGCAGACTCTTCCACCGGCACGTCGGCGACCAGCACTGAATCCACGCCCACGCGCGCGCATTCGGCGTAGAACTCATCAATGCCACGGTTGAACACCAGGTTGGCATACATCAGCAGGCCAATCGGAATGGTTGGATGTTTCTGGCGAATCGCTGCCAGCATCTCGAAGCACTGCGTTGGCGTAACGCCCGCGGCAAAAGCGCGCAGGGTGGCATTCTGGATAGTTGGGCCATCGGCCAGCGGGTCGGAGAACGGGATCCCCAGCTCCAGCGCATCGGCACCGGCTTCAATCAGGGTGTCGATAATCTTCAGCGACTGACCCGGATTCGGGTCGCCCAACGTGACGAAGGGAACGAATGCGCCTTCCTTGCGGGCCTTCAGTGTGGCAAATAGAGTGTCATAGCGTTCCATCAGATTTCCCCTCGCGCTTTCAGAATATCGTGTACCGTAAAGATGTCTTTGTCGCCGCGACCGGAGAGGTTAACTACCAGCAGCTGCTCTTTTTCTGGGTTCTCGCGGATCATTTTTAACGCGTGAGCCAGGGCATGCGATGACTCCAGCGCTGGGATTATCCCTTCGTGACGGCTGAGTTCTTTAAATGCATCAAGCGCTTCGTTATCGGTAATCGACACGTATTCCGCGCGGCCGATGCTGTTCAAATAGGCGTGCTGTGGCCCAACGGACGGGAAGTCCAGCCCGGCAGATATAGAGTAAGATTCTTCAATCTGCCCTTCATCGGTCTGCATCATCGGCGATTTCATGCCGAAGTAGATACCCACGCGGCCGTGTTTCAGCGGCGCGCCGTGCTCACCGGTTTCAATCCCGTGACCGGCAGGTTCTACGCCAATCAGGCCTACGCTGGTGTCTTCAATAAAGTCGGCGAACATACCGATGGCGTTCGAACCACCGCCGACACAGGCAATCACCGCATCCGGCAGACGACCTTCTTTTTCGCGGATCTGCACTTTGGTCTCTTCGCCGATCATGCGCTGGAATTCACGCACGATGGTTGGGAACGGGTGCGGGCCCGCAGCGGTACCAAGCATATAGTGCGCGGTTTCGTAGCTGCCAGACCAGTCGCGCAGCGCCTCGTTACAGGCATCTTTCAGCGTGGCAGAACCGCTGTGTACCGGAATCACTTCTGCGCCCATTAAACGCATACGGAAGACGTTTGGCGACTGGCGCTCAACGTCTTTGGCACCCATATAGATGCGGCATTTCAGGCCGAGCAGGGCGCTGGCGAGCGCCGAGGCGACGCCGTGCTGACCGGCGCCGGTTTCGGCGATGATCTCGGTTTTACCCATCCGTTTTGCCAGCAATGCCTGACCCAACACCTGGTTGGTTTTGTGAGCGCCGCCGTGCAGCAGATCTTCACGCTTGAGGTACAGCGTGGTTTTGCTGCCAGCGGTCAGGTTACGGCATTTGGTTAATGCGGTTGGACGACCGGCATAGTTTTTCAGCAGGTCGGTAAATTCGGCCTGGAACTCAGGATCCTTCTGTGCGCTGACGAAAGCTTCTTCCAGCTGGCGCAGGGCGGGCATCAGAATCTGCGGAACGTACATCCCGCCAAATTCGCCGAAATAGGGGTTCAGTAAAGTGCTCATTGTTGCTCCTTAATATGCGCGCAGCGTTTGAAATGCCGAGGCCAGTTTGCTGGCATCTTTAATGCCCGGTTGTAACTCTACGCCTGAATTGAAATCCAGTCCGACGCAGCCGCTTTTGGCTGCTTCCACGCAGTTATCTGCGCTTAAACCACCGGCCAGAATCACATTGCTCAGATCCTGACCCTGTAACAGAGACCAATCAAAACGCTGGCCGGAGCCGCCCTGGCCGTTATCAAAGACATATTTGTCGACATGATTGAGAGTGCGCGACGGTAAAGTGTCAGCCACGCTCAGCGCTTTCCAGATCTGTACGCTGGCAGGAAGCTCTGCGCGCAGGCTATCGATATAGCTCTGGTCTTCATCGCCATGCAGTTGCACAGCGGAAAGTTGCAGCGTGGCAGCGCGTTCAACCACCTCGGCAACCGGCGCGTTGCGGAACACGCCAACATAGCTCAGCGGCGCGGCGTTAATCACTTCACGCGCCTGGTCAACGCTGACCGCACGCGGCGAGGTCGGAACGAAAATCAGCCCACCGTAGATGGCGCCTGCTTCAAATGCCGCTTTGGCATCCTGCGCACGGGTCAGGCCGCAGACTTTGTTCTCGCCCAGCAGCACCCGGCGCACGGCGGCGTTGAGATCGTCATGCTCCATCATTGCTGAGCCAATCAGGAAACCGTTGGCAAAGTGGCTCAGTTCGCGAACCTGGGCATTGGTGTTAATGCCAGACTCGCTAATCACCGTTACGTCGTGTCCCAAACGCGGCGCCAGCTGGCGAGTACGGTTGAGGTCGATGGAGAGATCGCGCAGGTCGCGGTTGTTGATACCGACCACTTTCGCCTTCAGGGCGATAGCACGTTCCAGTTCTTCTTCATTACTGACTTCGGTCAGCACACCCATGCTCAGGCTGTGCGCGACGGCGGCAAGCTGGCGATACTGGTCGTCGTCAAGCACCGACAGCATCAGCAGGCAGGCATCCGCCTGGTAGTAACGCGCCAGATAAATCTGGTACGGATCGATAATGAAGTCTTTGCACAGGATCGGCTGTGGCGCTATCTGGCTGACAATCGGCAGAAAATCAAAACTACCCTGGAAGTACTTTTCATCCGTCAGGACCGAGATTGCCGAGGCGTAATGTTTATACACATTGGCAATACGCGCCGGGTCAAAATCGTCACGGATAACCCCTTTCGACGGGGAGGCTTTCTTACATTCCAGAATAAAAGCGGTGCGTGTCCCGCGCAGCGCGTCATAGAAATGACGCTGGCTTGGCTGCACTTCATTCTGGAAAGTGGCTAACGGCTGTTGTTGTTTGCGGGCTTCTACCCAAATCGCTTTGTCGGCCACGATTTTTGCTAATACGGTCTGCATTTTTTATCCTCTTGCCGCTAATGCGGTGACGCGGTCGTAGGCTGCACCACTGTGCAGAACATCAAGCACCTGCTGAACGTTGGCCTTCAGGTCTTCATGACCGTAAAGGCGCATCAGCATAGCGACGTTAACCGCTACGGCGGACTCATGCGCAGCCTCACCTTTACCTTGTAGTAAGCGGGTCAGAATGTCACGGTTTTCTTCCGGCGTGCCGCCAGCCAGTTCGGCCTGATGATAAGGCTTGAGGCCGAAGTCATCTGCGGTCAGCTGGTAGCTCTTAATTTCACCGTTGTGCAGTTCGGCGACCACCGTCGGTGCATGCAGAGAAACTTCGTCCATACCGCCGCTGTGTACCACTGCCGCCCGCTCGTAACCCAGTACGCGCAGGGTTTCCGCAATCGGCAACACCAGCTCAGGGCTGTAAACGCCAATCAGCGCCAGCGGCGGGTGCGCCGGGTTAATCAACGGCCCCAGCACGTTGAACAGGGTGCGGGTTTTCAACTGCTGGCGAACCGGCATCGCGTGGCGGAAACCGGTGTGATACTTCGGTGCGAACAGGAAGCACACGTTCAGTTCATCCAGCGCCTGGCGGGATTTATCGGCGTTCATATCAAGGTTGATACCAAACGCCGCCAGCAGGTCGGAAGAGCCCGATTTACTGGAGACACTACGGTTGCCGTGTTTGGCGACCTTCAGCCCACACGCCGCGGCGACAAAAGCGCTGGCGGTGGAGATATTGATGCTGTTGCTGCCGTCACCGCCGGTACCGACGATATCGGCAAATGGATAGTCAGGGCGCGGGAACGGGGCCGCATTTTCCAGCAGCGCGGTGGCGGCACCGGCAATCTCGTTCGGACTTTCGCCGCGAATTTTCATGCTCACCAGCGCGGCGGCCAGCTGTTCAGGCTTCACTTCGCCGCGAACCACGGCGGAGAACAACTGGTGGCTCTCCTGTTGGCTCAGGGTCTGCGCCTGATACAGTTTTTCCAGAATCGGCTGCAGGGTGTTGCTCTGCTCCAGTTTCTGCAGCGCCCATGCCAGCGTTTGTTCCAGCAAACGTGCACCCTGGGTGGTGAGGATGGATTCCGGATGGAACTGGAAGCCGCAGACGCGATCCGCGTCGTGACGGACCGCCATCACCATGCCGTTAAAGTTGGCGTTGATGGTTAACCCGGCCGGAATATTGCTGCCGACCAGCGAGTGATAGCGCGCGACTGGCAGTGGATTGGTTAATCCGGCAAACATAGCCTGGCCGTCATGCTCAATGCTGGAAGCTTTACCGTGCAGGATTTCACCGGCCTGACCGACGTAGCCGCCGTAGGCTTCGACAATCGCCTGATGACCGAGGCAGATACCGATAATCGGCAGTTTGCCGCGCATACGGGTCAGCAGTTCAGGCATACAGCCCGCTTCAGACGGTGCACCAGGCCCAGGAGACAGCATCAGTACCGGGTTATCCATAGTGCCCAGGCGGTCAATTAAGGTCTGTGCCGGTACATGGTTACGGTAAATCACCACGTTGTGCCCGTTAGCGCGCAGCTGATCTGCCAGGTTGTAAGTAAAGGAGTCGATATTATCGAGCAGCAGAATGTCAGCCATCAGAAAATCTCCTGTGCATGATGGGCAGTGGCGATGGCGCGCAGAACGGCACGAGCTTTATTACGGGTTTCATCGGCTTCAGATTGCGGTACGGAATCCAGCACCACGCCCGCACCGGCCTGCACGGTAGCAATGCCATTTTCGACAAATGCCGAGCGGATAACGATGCAGGTGTCGAGGTCGCCGTGGGCGGTGAAATAGCCCACCGCGCCGCCGTAGCTGCCGCGCCGCTTGCCTTCTGCTGCGGCGATAAGCTGCATGGCGCGTACTTTTGGCGCACCGCTCAGGGTGCCCATATTCATACAGGCGCGGTAAGCGTGCAGCACATCGAGGTCTTTACGCAGTTCGCCGACCACGCGGGAAACGAGGTGCATCACGAACGAGTAGCGATCCACTTTTGTCAGGTCTGCAACATAGCGGCTACCCGGCGTACAGATGCGCGCGAGGTCGTTACGCGCCAGATCGACCAGCATTAAATGTTCGGAAAGCTCTTTATGGTCGGTGCGCATCTCCAGCTCAATACGGCTGTCGAGATCGCGATCCAGCGTACCGTCGGCGCGACGACCGCGTGGGCGGGTACCGGCAATCGGATAGATTTCAATCTGGCGATTGGTGGCGTCGTACTTAAGCGAACTCTCTGGCGACGCGCCGAACAGGGTGAAATCGTTATCCTGCATAAAGAACATATACGGGCTTGGGTTGCTCTTTTTCAGCACATCGTAAGCTGCCAGCGGTGATGGGCAGGGCAGAGAGAAGCGGCGCGAAGGGACAACCTGGAAAATTTCCCCGGCGCGAATCGCTTTTTGCATCTTGCGCACCACATCGCCGTACTCTTCATCGCTCTGGTTGCACTCGCAGCGCATCTCTTTAATTTCGCGTACCGGCAGCGCCATTGGCGGTTCATTTAACTGCTGACGAACGTCGGCAATGCGCTGCAGCAGACGATCTTTTTCCGCATCAGACGGCGTGAACAGGCTGGCCTGAATGCGTGTGTTTTTGGTCTGGTGGTCGATAACCAGCAGGGTTTCCGCGAGGTAGAAGCAATAGTCCGGGCAGGCGGTGTCGCTTTCCAGCTGCGGTAAATCTTCAAATCCTGCGACCAGGTCGTAGGCGAACAGCCCGCCGAAGAACATCGCTTCGCGCTCGTCCTGCGGCACCACAACCAGTTCCTGCATTATGCGGAACGCGTCGAATACCGACAGGGAGCACAGACGGGCGTCTTCATCGAGCAGATTGCTGACTGCCGGGAAGCGCAAAACCCGGCGGTTTGGCTGGCGCTCATTTTCAACGCCGGAAGGCAGCGCGGCATCGAGCAGCGGCAGCAGGGAAGCCCCGTTATCAGACAGCGCCTGAATGGTGACGGTATCGCCAAGGGCGGTGATGCGCAGGGCGCTATCGACCAGCAGCAGGCTTTTTAAATCGTTCTTACTGTCGATATCCGCTGATTCAAGCAGCAGAGTGGCCGGGCGTGCGCCGCACAGTTGATGGAACAACGCGGTTGGGTTTTCACGGTAAATCGCGTCACTGGTCAGAAGCTCGAGCAGGGGTTTTTGTGTTTGCATCGTTGTTCTCGCCTGATTTCTTTATCTTTTTTGCTTAATAAAAAGCCCGCTCATTGGCGGGCTGGGTATCTGTTTGCTTAACGCAGACGTGATGACTCCGCCCTACTGGGAAGTACGCCACCAACCGCCGTGCAGAGCAATCAATTTACGAGTCATTTGCAGATACCTTTACTAAGTGAACTTGCGTACTAGTTAACTAGTTCGAAAGGGCAAAGTCAACCCCTGATTTTAGAAATTGGCATAATACGGCTATGATAGGGCGCGAAACATGATGAGCAGTACAACGGGAGCGGTTTTGAGCGACACCAATTATGCAGTGATTTACGATCTTCACAGCCATACTACCGCCTCAGATGGCCGCCTGACGCCAGAAGAGCTGGTGCACCGCGCAGGCGAAATGCGGGTAGGCACGCTGGCGATTACCGATCACGATACCGTCGACGCGATCCCGCGAGCCCAGGCAGAAATTGCCCGTGCCGGCCTGGCGCTAGAGCTGATTACCGGCGTTGAGATTTCGACGTTGTGGGAGAACCACGAAATTCATATCGTTGGGCTGAATATTGATATCGAGAACCCGACGTTAACGGCGTTTTTAAGCGCGCAGATTGACCGTCGCCAACAGCGCGGGCAGATGATTGCCGAGCGTCTGGAAAAAGCACAGATCCCGGGTGCCTGGGAAGCGGCGCTGAAAATGGCCGAGGGTGGTGCAGTGACTCGGGGTCACTTTGCCCGCTTCCTCGTTGAACAGGGCAAGGCCTCCAATATTGGCGACGTGTTTAAAAGATATCTCGCACGTGGGAAAACCGGTTACGTTCCGCCGCAGTGGTGTACAATAAAGGAAGCTATTGATGTCATTCATCATTCCGGAGGGGTAGCCGTTGTTGCCCATCCGGGGCGGTACGATTTGTCCGCCAAGTGGCTGAAAAGATTGCTGGCACACTTTAGTGAACACGGCGGCGACGCGATGGAAGTCTCCCAGTGCCAGCAAGCGCCTCACGAGCGCACTCAGCTTGCCACCTATGCCCGCGACTATCATTTACTGGCGTCTCAGGGGTCTGATTTCCATCAACCCTGCCCGTGGATTGAGCTGGGCCGTAAACTGTGGTTACCCGCAGGCGTCGAGGGAGTCTGGCAGCGCTGGGAGCAGCCGCAGAATTCAATTGAGAGGGAAGCATGAGTCAGTTTTTTTATATCCACCCGGATAATCCACAGGCGCGTCTGATTAATCAGGCGGTCGAAATTGTGCGTAAGGGCGGCGTCATCGTCTATCCGACCGATTCCGGCTATGCGTTGGGCTGCAAAATTGAAGATAAAGGGGCGATGGAGCGCATTTGCCGCATCCGTCACCTGCCGGACGGCCACAACTTCACCCTGATGTGCCGCGATCTGTCCGAACTGTCTACCTATTCTTACGTCGACAACGTGGCGTTTCGTTTAATTAAGAACAACACGCCGGGCAACTACACTTTTATTCTGAAGGGCACCAAAGACGTTCCGCGTCGTCTGCTGCAGGAAAAGCGTAAGACTATCGGGATGCGCGTGCCGTCTAACCCGATTGCTCAGGCGCTGCTCGAGACGTTAGGTGAGCCAATGCTCTCAACGTCGTTAATGCTGCCTGGCAGTGAGTTCACCGAGTCTGACCCAGAAGAGATCAAAGATCGTCTGGAAAAAGTGGTCGATTTGATTATCCACGGCGGCTATCTGGGTCAACAGCCAACCACCGTTGTAGACCTCACCGATGATTCCCCGGTCGTCATCCGCGAAGGCGTCGGCGACGTGAAACCTTTCTTGTAATTTTCCCGGCCCGGCTTCTCGCCGGGCTGTTTATTCCAGCGTGTCTATTTGTGCCAGCATCCATTGCTGCGGCTTTCGCTTGTCCACTAACGGGGCGGTAGTAGACCTTGAGGGTATAGGGTGGAATAGGGAAAGGCGGCGTATGTACGGTGAATAGTCGGTGGCAGCGAAGGTAAACGTCTGGCTGCTGGTGGAGGGATGAAAATCTACCTGATGTGTAAATCTCAGGATTTTGAGATATACAAACGCTTTGGTTATCAGTTCATTAAGCGCTTAGATTCCACCCACGGCGGTGAAGAGTAGTTTGAAATGATGCAGCTGCGGTAGCCACCGGCGGTGCTTTTAAAACGCTTCCTTCATGCACCCGGCTGCGGCGAGGAGAAAAGGACAGGAACAAGCTGCCCTTTTCTCCTAAAATTCGTGTACTATGTGCGGTCACAATTCTGGGTGAACGGCCTGCGTTGCCTTGCAACGCCGCTGTTTACCTGCTTATGCCGCCCGGTGCTTATTTCCCGCGCGGCTAATGAAGTCTCTAAGACGCCTGTGAAGGCGACACCTGAAGGAAGCTCAATGAGCGATAAAAGCGAAAAACTGCAAAAAGTGCTGGCGCGCGCTGGCCACGGCTCCCGTCGTGAAATTGAAACGATTATTGAAGCGGGCCGCGTGAGCGTCGACGGCAAAATCGCCAAGCTGGGCGATCGTGTTGAAGTGATCCCCGGTCTCAAAATTCGTATCGACGGACATTTAATCTCCGTTAAAGAATCCGTAGAACAAATCTGTCGCGTTCTGGCGTACTACAAGCCGGAAGGTGAACTCTGTACGCGTAACGATCCGGAAGGGCGTCCAACCGTGTTCGATCGCCTGCCAAAACTGCGCGGCGCGCGCTGGATTGCCGTTGGCCGTCTGGACGTGAACACCTGCGGTCTGCTGCTGTTCACCACCGACGGGGAACTGGCTAACCGCCTGATGCACCCAAGCCGTGAAGTGGAACGTGAATATGCGGTGCGCGTATTCGGCGAAGTGGATGACAACAAAATCCGCCAACTGTCTCGTGGCGTTCAGCTTGAAGATGGCCCTGCGGCATTTAAAACCATCAAATTCAGCGGCGGTGAAGGCATTAACCAGTGGTACAACGTGACCCTGACCGAAGGCCGTAACCGTGAAGTACGTCGTCTGTGGGAAGCGGTAGGCGTGCAGGTGAGCCGTCTGATTCGCGTTCGCTACGGCGATATCCAACTGCCAAAAGGCCTGCCTCGCGGCGGCTGGACGGAGCTGGATCTGGCGCAAACCAACTACCTGCGCAAGCTGGTAGAACTGCCGGCAGAAACCACCTCGAAAGTGGCGGTGGAAAAAGACCGTCGCCGCATGAAGGCGAATCAGATTCGTCGCGCGGTGAAACGCCATACCACCACCGGTACCAGTGCGGGTAATAACAGTAATCGTCGTTCCAGCACCCGCAACAGCGGTAAAGCGTAATGACGTGGCTTCCGGCGGGGTCCCGCCGGAAGCTGATTTTGAATAATATCTCCTTTCTCCTGTGATTTAATTCACACTTCCGCATAAAGACAAAAAACAGGAATTCCCCGGACAAATAACGCAAAGTGATAAATTAATCACCGCCATATACTGTTGCTACAGATTACTCAAAAGGTAGCCCGAAAATGGATGCAACTAAAAAACTCTCGGCAAGCTATGTGGTTATCGGCGTAAAAGAAAAAATAGGTTATGGCTTTGGTGATTTCGCCTCTAACTTATCTTTTGGTTTTGTTTCACTTTTCTTATTGTTCTTCTATACCAATATTTATGGCATCAGCGCCGTACAGGCCAGTTTGATATTTGTTATCGCCCGCGTGATTGATGCGATTTTTAATATTCTAATAGGCTTTGCTATCGATAAAACCCACAGTCGGCATGGCAAACTGCGGCCATGGTTATTATATGGCTCGATCCCCCTGGGTTTCCTGACGGTCCTGTGTTTTGTGCCTTTCGGCGGCGAAGCGAAGTTCTTTTTTGCCCTAATCTCGTACACCATTTATTGCCTCGCCTATACGGCGGTGAACACGCCATACTCGGCGTTAACCAACCGTCTGACCCAGCATGAGGCTTCGCGCTCGTCGCTGTCGGTCTATCGCTTCGTGCTGGCGATTGTCGGCTATCTGATTGTTTCTACCACCGCAGATTTACTGATTTCACCGTTTAACGACAAACAGTTGGGCTATGTCTTTGCCGTTTCCTGTTTTGCCATGTTGGCAACATTCCTGTTTCTTGCCTGTTTCGGTATGACCAAAGAGAGGGTGGGCGCAGAAGAGGATGCCCCGGCACCGACGCTGCGTGAAATGCTGCGCGCGGTGACGGGGAATGGGCCGCTGATTAATTTGTCGCTGTTCACCGTCTTTTTCTACATCGCCTATACCGTGTGGATGGCAATTGCCATTTACTTTATTAAATACATTATTGGCGATGAAGGGTTTACCGCGACGTTCTTTATGATTCAATCGGCCGCCTATATTTTTGGTACCGTTATTTCTGAAAAGATCATCGCTATCATGGGTAAGAAGAAGATGACGCTGGTGGCGCTGTTGATTGGCGTGTTGGGGTTATTAATGCAGTATTTTGTGGCCGGCGATAATATCTGGCTGATAATGAGCGGCGTGTGCCTGTTCAGTATTACCTTAGGGATGGGATTCGTCGCGATGTGGTCAATGATTGCGGATACCGTGGAATATGCGGAATGGCATCACGGCGTACGTTCAGAAGGCGCCATCTACGGCTTCTTTAACTTCATCACCAAAATTGCCATGGCTATCGGCGGCGGCTGCGCCGGATGGATGCTGGATTATTATCACTATGATGCCGGCAATGTCAGCGCCAGCGCGCTCGGTGGTATCAATATTTTAATGACGCTGTTCCCCGGCGCGATGTTTGCCTTTGGCGCTATCTTTGTCGCCGCCTATACGCTGGACGAAAAAACCTACCGCGACATTGTGCACAAAATCAGCCTGCGTAAACAAAACGCGCTGTAAACTCAGGGAGTTGAGATATGAATCGTGATTTTAACCGCATCATCGCCGCGATGACCGCGCAAGATAAAGTGGCACTGCTCACCGGCAGCGGGTTATGGCGCACGGCGAAATTACCGCAGCACGGTATCGACGATATTGTGATGACCGATGGCACCTACGGCGTGCGCTACAGCAGCGCCCAGATTGACGGCCGTGAAAAATGGAGCATGGATGACTTTATTTCGGTCATCACCCAGACGGCGGACCGGGCGAGCGCCGAGGAGTCGACGGAGAAAGGTGGGACGGAAGCGCTGTTCAGCGCTTCGCTGCCAGCGACCTGTTTCCCTAACGGTTCAAGTCTTGCCTGTAGCTGGGACGTTGAACTGGTATATCAAATGGGGCAGGCGCTGGGTCGCGAATGCCAGCATATGGGGGTTGGCATTCTGCTGGGGCCGGGGATTAACATTCGCCGAACGCCGCTTGCCGGACGTGGCTATGAATACTATGCCGAAGATCCGGTGGTGAGCGGTGATATTGCCGCCGCGCTGATTAACGGTCTGCAGGATGAAGGTGTTGGCGCCAGCCTGAAACATTTCGCGGCGAATAACTCCGAATATCGGCGTACCGAAATGGACTCGATTATTGAAGAGCGTGCGCTACGTGAAATCTATCTGGCCGGATTTCATCGGGCGATTGTGAAGTCTCAACCGTGGACCGTGATGTCTTCGTATAACCGGTTGAATGGTGTGCAAACATCGCAGGATCCGTTCTTGCTCACCCAGGTGCTACGCGATGAATGGGGCTACGATGGCCTGGTGATGTCCGACTGGTACGGCATTAAAGATCGCCCGGCTTCGCTGCTGGCGGGCAATGACCTGGCGATGCCGGAAACCCGGCGTGATAAACAGACTTTGCTGGCCGCCATTGAGACCGAAGAGGTCCCGATGGACGTGGTCGACCGCGCCTGCCATCGCATGCTAACGCTGCTGGATAAAGTTCAGCGTCATCGTCGGCCGGACGCGCAAGCGGATTTCCCGGCGCACCACGCGCTTTCACAACGGTTGGCGGCAGAATCCATCGTGCTGTTGAAAAATGACGACGATCTGCTGCCGCTGCGCCCGGAGAAAACCCGCCGCATTGCCGTATTAGGCAAACCGGCGCAGGAACCGGTGATTCAGGGGTCAGGCTGTGCGACCACGGTACCATACCTGCTTGACCGACCGCTGGATGAAATCTTCGACCTGGCCGGGGATGATTTCAGCGTTAGCTGGGCTGAAGGTTCGCCAGACGATTTACGCCATGATGAACAGGCGCTGGCGCAGGCGCGAGCTGTGGCTCAGGACGCCGATGTGGCGGTCATATTTGTCAGCACCGCGGTGGGCGAAGACGGTGAAAATGGCGACCGTCAGGATCTCAATATTCTGGCGGTTCATGAACGCCTGATCCGCGAAGTGGCCGCCGTACAACCCAACGTGGTGGTGGTGTTGGCCAACAGCGATGCGGTGGTCATGCCGTGGTTGGGCGAGTGTAAAGCGCTGCTGGAGACCTTCTTTGCCGGTCAGGGCATGGGGCGAGCGGTCGCGGAGATTCTGTTTGGTAAACGTAACCCGTGCGGTAAATTGACGGTCACGGTGCCGAATACGCTGGAAGAGACGCCGGCCTGGCTGAACTATCCTGGCGAGAATTTGCGCCACCATTATGGTGAAGGCTTGTTTGTCGGCTATCGCTACTATGATAAACGCCGCCTGACGCCGCGTTTCCCGTTTGGCTTTGGCCTAAGCTATACCCAGTTTAGCTACGCGAACTTAGTGCCGTCAGCTTCTCAAGTCGGCGACAATGAGACGCTGACGTTGACGTTTGATCTGACCAACAGCGGCCAGCGTGACGGCAAGGAGATTGTCCAGCTATACGTCAGCGCGCCGCAGGGCGAGCTGATCCGCGAAGTGCAGGCGCTCAAAGCGTTCACTAAAGTGGCGCTTGCCGCCGGGGAGACCCGCCGGATCAGCCTGGAGCTGCCGATTAGCGAACTGGCCTGTTATCATCCAGGGCTTGCGGATTGGGTGGTTACGCCGGGCCTGTGGCAGATTCATATTGGCAGTTCTTCCCGTGACCTGCCGCTGCACGCGGAAGTTCACGTCGATTGCCCGGTGCGATACGTACCATTGCGCGATGATAATTCGCTCCAGCAGTTGATTCAGCAGCCGGAAGCGTTCTCCCGGGTAGTGGCGATGATTGCGGCAAAAAGCCCGCTGGCGGCGGAACAGATCCGTGAAAAACTGATTCGTCTGGCACCCGACATGTTCTGCGGGCTCTTTATCGCGCTAACGGAGTTTCTGGCGTTGGATATCGATCGCGATGAACTCAATGCGGTATTGTCCGGACACCCATAAAGGTCAATAACAGGAGTGCGCCCGTGTTCCCTTTTTCAGTGACTCACCCGCACCCGGCGATGCAGACCGGGCGGCAAACGGTCAATAGCGGCTATGAACTGATTGCTTTTGATGCGGAGAAACTGAACGTGTTTGCCGCCGAGGTGCGCTATTGCGAGCCTCACTGGCACCCTGCGCCTGAATTAATTACGGTGTTGGCCGGGCGTTTCTCCATTGCGGTGGGCCAGCAAAGCGTTGAGCTTACGTGCGGGGAGATGCTCTATATCAACGCGGAAGAGGTGCACTCCCTCAATGCGGAAGAGTCTGGTAGCCAACTGCTGACGGTACAGTTTTCTCCGGGCCTTTTCGATGAACTTCATCCGGCACCATCTCTGCAATGGCGTACGTATGCCCATCTTCCTGCCGACATGGACCGCCCCGTTCGGCAACGGCTGACGGCGCTACTGGAACAGCTTATCGACAATCACGCACCGTTCCAGCGTATTGCGGCGATTTATCTGCTGTTGGATGCCTTAGTTGCTGCCGGGAAACCGACGCAGCGGGCGGAAAACTCGCTGCGCGAAGAGGCGATGATTAAAGAGGGTATCGACTATATTAACCAGCATTTTGACCAGCCGCTGACCTTAAGCGATGTCGCCAGCCATACCGGGATGAGCTATTCATGGTTTTCGCGGCTGTTTAAAAAGGTCAGTCGGCACAATTTTAAAGAGTATCTGACGCTGGTGCGGCTCAATAAAGCCCGCACCTTGCTGCGCGATACCCGCACGCCAATAACCGAAATCAGCCACAGCTGCGGCTTTCAGGAGCATAAATACCTGATCGCCGCGTTTAATAAGTACTGCGGGCTGACGCCAACCGAATACCGCAAACGTTTTATATCGCGACAAAACGTGATGGAAAGCGAGCTGGCGCTGGGAGAGGACTGTCTGTGCCTGCCGCTCAACCATGCGCTGCTCGAGCGACTAGCGCTTAGTAATCAATCCCAATCTGTGCCTTAATACCGGCTTCAAAGGCGTGCTTGACCGGGCGAAGTTCACTGACCGTATCGGCGTATTCGAGAATGTCACGATGGCAGCCGCGCCCGGTGATGATCACCGTCTGGTGCTCAGGGCGGTTTTTCAGCGCGGTGAGCACTTCTTCTAATGGCAGATAATCATAGGCCACCATATAGGTGAGCTCGTCGAGCAGCACCATATCGAGCGTCTCGTCCGCCAGCATCCGCTTCGCGTGTTCCCAGACCGCAAGACACGCTTCGGTATCGCTTTCCCGATTCTGCGTATCCCAGGTAAACCCAGTCGCCATGACCTGAAATTCGACCCCCAGCGGTTCGAGTAAATTGCGCTCGCCGTTGGGCCAGGTGCCCTTGATAAACTGAATCACTCCGACGTTATGACCATGGCCAACCGCGCGGGTTGCTGTGCCGAAAGCGGCGGTGGTTTTGCCTTTCCCGTTGCCGGTAAACACAATCACAATCCCGCGAGTATCCTGGGCTGCGGCAACGCGGGCAGCGACGCGCTCTTTGACGCGCTGCTGGCGCTCACGATAACGTTCATCACTCATTCTGCAATTCCTGGTTTACGCCCGGGTTGGGCATCAAAAGTCATACCGGTTTTCCGGCGGCTATCATCGCCCATTAACCATAGATACAGCGGCATAATATCGGCAGGGGTTTTGAGCTTCAGCGCATCTTCGGTTGGGAACGCGCTGGCGCGCATTTTGGTACGGGTACCGCCTGGATTGATGCAGTTCACCCGTAAATGGCGGTTTTTATACTCGTCGGCCAACACCTGCATCATGCCTTCAGTGGCGAATTTTGACACGGCGTAGGCGCCCCAGTTGGCGCGTCCTTCACGGCCGACGCTGGATGAGGTGAACACCAGCGAGCCGGAGTCAGACTGGAGCAGCAGCGGCAGCAGGGCCTGGGTAAGTATAAAGGTGCCGTTCACGTTGACCTGCATAACCTGTTGCCAAACTTCAGGTTTCTGTTCCGCCATTGGCACGACGTCGCCCAGCAGCCCGGCATTGTGCAACACGCCGTCAAGGCGCGGATAGTGAACACTGATTTTTTGGGCCAGCTGTTGGCACTCCTGCGGCGTGCAGGTTAGCAGGTCGAGCGCGAACCAGCGGGCGGGAATAGCCCCCGCCTGGTTGATTTCTTCGGCGACGGCGCGAAGCTTTTCATCGCTGCGACCCAGTAAAATGACGCTGGCGCCGTGGCGCGCGTAGGTTATGGCGGCTTCCTGACCAATGCCATCGCTGGCACCGGTCACCAGGATGATACGGTTATGCAACAAGTTGAGCTGTGGCTGATAATGCACGGTGACTCCTCATGGCCTCTGGCAGCCATATTCTATGTACTTTTCATGGCTTTTGGGCTTTATGCCTGATTATCCGCACCATTTCAATCGGCGAGCAGGAGAGACAACGCGGAATTAACAATTTGCAATGATTTCATCGGCAAATAAGTAAACTGGAAGCCGGCTCGAGAGTGGATACTGCAGTCGAGACGTGCTGGGCGCGGTGTTGTACACTTAGCGGCAGATTCTGTGATTTTTGTACAAGGTGGATGTGTGGAATTACTTTTTCAATATGGTCTGTTTCTGGCGAAAATCGTCACGGTTGTCGTCGCCATTGCCGTTATCGCGGTACTGATTATTAATTTGTCCCAGCGCAAGCGTCAGCGCGGCGAGCTGAGGATCACCAATCTCAGTGAACAGCACAAAGAGATGCAGGAAGATTTGGCGGTAGCCTTACTTGATGGGCCGCAGCAAAAGCTTTGGCACAAGGCGCAAAAGAAGAAGCTGAAGCTGGAAGCGAAAGCAGCAAAAGCGAAGGCGAAACAGGGCGAGGCGGAAACGAATCACAAGCCACGCGTGTGGGTGATTGATTTTAAAGGCAGTATGGACGCCCATGAGGTCGCCTCGCTGCGTGAAGAAGTCACTGCGGTGCTGACGGTTGCCACCCCACAAGATCAGGTGGTGGTGCGTCTGGAAAGTCCTGGTGGCGTGGTGCACGGTTATGGTCTGGCGGCCTCCCAGTTGCAACGTATCCGCGATAAGCAGATTCCATTGACGGTAGCGGTGGACAAAGTGGCGGCCAGCGGGGGTTACATGATGGCCTGTGTGGCGAATAAAATTGTCGCCGCGCCGTTTGCTATTCTCGGGTCGATTGGCGTAGTTGCGCAGATCCCGAACCTGAACCGTTTCCTGAAAAATAAAGACATCGACATCGAACTGCATACCGCCGGGCAGTACAAACGTACCCTGACGCTGCTGGGTGAGAATACCGATGAAGGGCGTCAGAAGTTCCGTGAAGAGCTCAATGAGACTCATCATTTGTTCAAAGACTTTGTTAAAGAGATGCGCCCATCGCTGGATATTGATCGGGTGGCGACCGGTGAACACTGGTATGGCTCTCAGGCACAGGAAAAA
Organism: Kluyvera huaxiensis; assembly: GCF_040149365.1. Classification (NCBI taxonomy): domain Bacteria; kingdom Pseudomonadati; phylum Pseudomonadota; class Gammaproteobacteria; order Enterobacterales; family Enterobacteriaceae; genus Kluyvera; species Kluyvera huaxiensis. Next base: position 8,405 of record NZ_JBEFLV010000019.1, on the reverse strand, counting down.
GGTCTGGTTGACGAAGTGGGTACCAGTGATGAGCTGCTGCTGGGGCTGATGGACGGACGTGACGTCATTAACGTGCGCTTTATGCAGCGTAAGAAAATGATGGACCGCTTTACCGGCAGCGCCGTCGACGGTGCGGATAGCCTGATGATGCGCTGGTGGCAGCGCGGGCAAAAACCGCTGCTGTAATAATACTTCTGCTCAAATAGAAAACCCGGTAAACGTGCGTTTACCGGGCTATTTCGACCGAGATCAGACAGTGCCTAACGGTCAGTCAACCAGGTGATATTTTTCAGACAGTTGGTGCGCTAGATACTTGAACATATTAAATACCGCCGTGCTTTTTGGCGTCGGCAGTCCCTGTTCATCAAGGTAATATTCACCGCTGAATACCAGCACGCCGTTGCGCTGTTCTACGCCAGTGGCTTCAATTCCCGCTAAAGTATCTTCATGCTCACGAATGAGTCGGTTTGCTTCAATAAGCAAAGTCTGACGATCGATTGGTTGGCTAGTATTTGACATATTCAACTCCTCAAATTTGCGGCCCTAGTTTACGCCGGGTGTTGATTTCGGGCAAATTTTCCCGACATTTACCAGGGGCAATGATTTTACCTCAGAGTTGGCATGATTGGTGTTTGCATGCTAATAAAGTTGCGTAACGAATTTTATCAGGTACAGTGTGACGCTTTCGGCGATCTGGCAACGGATTTGCTTGACATTCGACCAAATATTCTTCGTGCTATAACGTCTGGCGAAAAAAAATCTGTGAACTCAGCCACCTGGCTGCCTGTATCAAATGCCAGTTAGTAAGGGGTTGATATCCTTTGGCGTTGCCGCAACATACAAGGCTTGTCGCCAGTGGAATGTGGAACATGTGCGATGTATTCCTGGAAGAATCAAATTAGGTAAGGTGATTATGGGTAAAGCTCTCGTTATCGTTGAGTCCCCGGCAAAAGCCAAAACGATCAATAAGTATCTGGGTAATGACTACGTGGTTAAGTCCAGCGTCGGTCATATCCGCGATTTGCCGACCAGTGGCTCAGCCGCCAAAAAGAGCGCTGACTCTACCTCCACCAAAACGGCCAAAAAGCCTAAAAAGGATGAACGAGGCGCGCTGGTTAATCGCATGGGCGTCGACCCATGGCATGACTGGGCTGCACAATACGAAGTGCTGCCGGGTAAGGAAAAGGTCGTTTCGGAACTCAAACAGTTGGCTGAAAAAGCCGACCACATCTATCTCGCAACTGACCTTGACCGCGAAGGGGAGGCCATTGCATGGCACCTGCGGGAAGTCATTGGTGGGGATGAGTCACGCTATAGCCGCGTGGTGTTTAACGAAATTACAAAAAATGCGATTCGTCAGGCGTTTGAAAAGCCGGGCGAACTGAATATTGACCGTGTTAACGCTCAGCAGGCGCGTCGCTTTATGGACCGCGTGGTGGGTTACATGGTATCGCCGCTGCTGTGGAAAAAGATCGCCCGTGGTTTATCTGCCGGTCGTGTTCAATCCGTAGCGGTGCGTCTGGTGGTTGAGCGTGAACGTGAAATCAAAGCGTTCGTCCCGGAAGAATTCTGGGAAGTGGATGCCACCACGACCACACCTGGCGGTGATACGCTGGCGTTGCAGGTCACGCATAAAGCGGACAAACCGTTCCGTCCGGTAAACCGTGACGAGACAATGGCGGCGGTAAGCCTGCTCGAAAAAGCCGGTTACAGCGTTCTTGAGCGCGAAGATAAGCCGACCAGCAGCAAGCCTGGCGCACCTTTCATTACCTCCACTCTGCAGCAGGCGGCCAGTACGCGTCTGGGCTTTGGGGTGAAGAAAACCATGATGATGGCGCAGCGTCTGTATGAAGCGGGCTACATTACCTACATGCGTACTGACTCCACCAACCTGAGTCAGGATGCAGTCAGCATGGTGCGCGACTATATTGGCGACAATTTCGGTAAGAAATACCTGCCGGAAAACGCTAACCAGTACGCCAGCAAAGAAAACTCACAGGAAGCGCACGAAGCGATTCGTCCTTCTGACGTGAACGTTGTTGCCGAGTCGCTCAAAGATATGGAAGCGGACGCGCAGAAATTGTATCAGCTGATCTGGCGTCAGTTTGTCGCCTGTCAGATGACGCCAGCACAGTATGATTCCACCACGCTGACCGTTAAAGCGGGTGATTTCAAACTCAAAGCGCGTGGTCGTACCCTGCGCTTTGACGGCTGGACGAAAGTGATGCCAGCGCTGCGTAAAGGTGATGAAGACCGCGTTCTGCCAGTGGTTAAACAAGGCGATAGCCTGAGCCTGGTTGAACTGACTCCGGCACAGCACTTTACCAAGCCGCCTGCGCGCTTTAGCGAAGCGTCTTTGGTTAAAGAACTGGAAAAACGTGGTATTGGCCGTCCGTCGACCTATGCGTCGATCATCTCGACCATCCAGGATCGCGGCTACGTACGTACTGAAAACCGTCGCTTCTATGCAGAAAAAATGGGTGAGATCGTCACCGATCGTCTGGAAGAAAACTTCCGCGAGCTGATGAACTACGATTTTACCGCGCAGATGGAAGACCACCTCGACCGCGTGGCTAACCACGAAGCCGAATGGAAGCAGGTACTGGATCTGTTCTTTGGTGATTTCACCAAGCAGTTGGAAACCGCTGAGAAAGCGCCTGAAGAAGGTGGCATGCAGCCAAACCAGATGGTGCTGACCAGCATCGACTGTCCGACCTGTAGCCGTAAAATGGGTATTCGTACCGCCAGCACCGGCGTGTTCCTCGGTTGTTCCGGCTATGCGCTGACGCCAAAAGAACGCTGCAAAACCACCATTAACCTGGTGCCGGAAAACGAAGTGCTGAACGTGCTGGAAGGCGACGACGCGGAAACCAACGCGCTGCGCGCCAAACGTCGTTGCCAGAAATGCGGCACGGCGATGGACAGCTACCTTATCGATCCGAAGCGCAAGCTGCACGTCTGTGGTAATAACCCGACCTGCGACGGCTACGAGATTGAAGAGGGTGAATTCCGCATCAAGGGTTATGACGGCCCGATCGTTGAGTGTGAGAAATGTGGTTCCGAAATGCACCTGAAAATGGGGCGTTTTGGTAAGTACATGGCCTGTACTAACGACGAATGTAAGAACACCCGTAAGATTCTGCGTAGTGGTGAAGTTGCGCCACCAAAAGAAGATCCGGTACCGCTTCCGGAGCTGACGTGTGAGAAGTCCGATGCCTATTTCGTGCTGCGTGACGGTGCCGCTGGGGTCTTCCTGGCTGCTAACACCTTCCCGAAATCGCGTGAAACACGTGCGCCGCTGGTGGAAGAACTGTTCCGCTTCCGCGACCGTCTGCCGGAGAAACTGCGCTACCTGGCCGATGCGCCACAGCAGGATCCAGCCGGTAACAAAACGATGGTGCGCTTTAGCCGTAAAACCAAACAGCAGTACGTAGCCTCCGAGAAAGAAGGCAAAGCGACTGGCTGGTCAGCGTTCTTCGTTGACGGTAAATGGGTTGAAGCTAAAAAGTAACGTTCCCAGCACGTTGTTTACAAAGGGCCGCATTGCGGCCCTTTTTTATAACCCCGTTATTATTTTTTGTTTCCATCTATACACACTTGCTATAAATGATATAGTGGTTATAGAAGATGCATTGCTTATAAATAAATCGTCTTTATAACCGTCTACCAAGTGCCGACTGGATACAACCGCATGAAATTACAGCAACTTCGCTATATCGTTGAGGTGGTCAATCACAACCTTAACGTCTCCTCTACCGCTGAAGGGTTGTATACCTCGCAGCCGGGCATCAGTAAGCAGGTTCGAATGCTGGAGGATGAGCTGGGTATCCAGATTTTCGCCCGTAGCGGTAAACACCTGACGCAGGTAACGCCCGCAGGTCAGGAAATCATCCGTATTGCCCGCGAAGTGTTGTCGAAAGTTGATGCCATTAAATCGGTAGCCGGCGAGCACACCTGGCCGGATAAAGGCTCTTTGTACGTGGCAACGACCCATACCCAGGCGCGTTACGCGCTGCCGGGCGTCATTAAAGGGTTTATCGAACGTTACCCGCGAGTTTCTCTGCATATGCATCAAGGCTCGCCGACCCAAATCGCCGAAGCCGTTTCGAAAGGTAACGCGGACTTTGCTATTGCGACAGAAGCGCTGCATCTGTATGACGATCTGGTTATGTTGCCATGCTACCACTGGAACCGTTCCATCGTTGTGACGCCAGAGCACCCGCTGGCTTCGAAAACCTCGGTGACGATTGAAGAACTGGCGCAGTATCCGCTGGTAACTTACACCTTTGGCTTCACCGGCCGTTCCGAGCTCGACACCGCGTTCAACCGCGCAGGGTTGACGCCACGGATTGTCTTTACCGCCACCGATGCGGACGTGATTAAAACTTACGTACGACTAGGGCTTGGGGTAGGGGTAATAGCCAGCATGGCGGTCGATCCTCTCTCCGATCCGGATCTGGTGAAGCTGGATGCGGAAGGCATTTTCAGCCACAGCACCACTAAAATTGGTTTCCGTCGCAGCACTTTCTTGCGTAGCTACATGTATGATTTCATTCAGCGTTTTGCGCCGCATTTAACCCGGGATGTGGTCGATACCGCGGTAGCGCTGCGTTCCAATGAAGACATTGAAGCGATGTTCAACGATATTAAGCTGCCAGAAAAATAACCCTTCTGTTTATCCGCCTCTGACCCTGGAGGCGGGTATCCTTATATCTCCAGCAGTATTTCTGTTCTTTAATCCCCTCAATTGTAAGAGTTTCTTGATTAAGAATTGTTTCTATTGGCAACAATGCAGCAAAAGTAGAAATAAATTTAACGTTAGGCAAACTTCTCAACGCAAATATCTATTTGTCGTCAAAAGAATAAATAAATCTCTACGCGGCATTCGCAAAAATACTGGATTTTTGCTTAGAATTTACTTAGGATTTATCCCAGTGATGATTAGTTGTAACAATTAATTGGTGTGAAAATGATAAGTAATATCGATTGTGAGAGAGGCGTCATGGCAGCAGAAAATAAAGGCTCTGGCGTGAAACGCAAAGCGTGGCTGAGCGTATTCATGGGTTCTGCGCTGTTTTGGCTGGCAATTGCCTTCCTGGTCTGGAAGTTTTGGGGCTAACTATGCTGACGTCCGAACGTGTCAAACCCGTGAAGCCCCGCACACCTGCGGCGAAGAAACCGCCGGCCGAGAAGAATAATAAAGTCGATATTCCTGACGAATGGAAATTGACCCCTGAGCAAAAGGGTTTTATTGATCTGTTCAATCAAGATGAGAATAATAAACAATAATCTCATGGGTATTATCCGGCTTTCATTTCCCGCTCCAGAACGTAACAAACCCTTTCCCTGCTATTAATTCCAGACGGTTGCTAGTTTTATTAAGCCGTTGATCGCATTTATCAATCTGAGCCCTTTCCCGGCGATATCCGCTGGGTGTGTTATCTTTTATATATCCCCTAAGGAAAGTCGTGATACCCGCTATTTAAGGAGGAGCTATGTCGTTAACACTACGAGAGGCCTGCAAGGATACGCTCCAGGTCGATAATAAAACCTACCACTACTACAGTCTGGCGCTAGCCGCCGAAACCCTGGGAAATCTCTCCCGCCTGCCTAAATCCCTTAAAGTTCTGCTCGAAAACCTGCTGCGCTGGCAAGATGGCGATTCGGTCACAGCCGACGACATTCAGGCTTTGGCGGGCTGGTTGAAACATGCCCATGCCGACCGCGAAATAGCCTATCGTCCTGCGCGTGTGCTGATGCAGGATTTCACCGGCGTTCCGGCGGTGGTCGATCTTGCCGCTATGCGCGAGGCGGTAAAACGGTTGGGGGGGGACACCCGCAAGGTGAATCCACTGTCGCCGGTCGACCTGGTAATTGACCACTCGGTCACGGTTGACCGTTTTGGTGACAATAACGCTTTTGATGAAAACGTGCGTCTGGAAATGTCGCGAAACCACGAGCGTTATACCTTCTTACGCTGGGGGCAGCAGGCGTTCAGCCGATTCCGGGTGGTGCCGCCGGGTACCGGGATTTGCCATCAGGTTAACCTTGAATACCTCGGTAAAGCCGTATGGAGCGAACAGCAGGGCGATGAATGGCTGGCTTACCCCGACACGCTGGTCGGTACCGACTCACACACCACCATGATTAACGGTCTCGGCGTGCTTGGCTGGGGCGTTGGCGGCATTGAAGCAGAGGCGGCGATGCTGGGGCAGCCGGTCTCGATGCTGATCCCCGACGTGGTTGGTTTCAAACTGACTGGCAAACTACGTGAAGGGATCACCGCCACCGACCTCGTACTGACGGTCACGCAGATGCTGCGTAAACTCGGTGTGGTAGGTAAATTTGTTGAGTTTTACGGTGATGGTCTGGATTCATTGCCGCTTGCCGACAGAGCAACCATCGCCAATATGGCGCCAGAATACGGTGCAACCTGCGGTTTCTTCCCTCTTGATGATGTGACGCTCTCCTACATGCGCCTCAGTGGCCGTAGCGATGAGCAGGTGGCGTTGGTGGAAGCCTATGCCAAAGCGCAGGGCATGTGGCGGCATACTGGAGACGAACCGATTTTCACCGCGAGTCTGGCGCTGGATATGGCCGATGTTGAAGCCAGCCTGGCGGGGCCGAAACGCCCGCAGGATCGCGTGGCGCTCGGCAATGTGCCGCAGGCGTTTAACGCGGCTTCCGAGCTTGAGGTGAATGCGGCGAGCGGGAATAAACCGGCCATCGACTTTACGCTCAACGGTCAACGGCACGCGCTGCCGGAAGGCGCGGTAGTGATCGCGGCGATTACCTCTTGTACTAACACTTCTAACCCTAGCGTGCTGATGGCGGCCGGGCTGCTGGCGAAAAAGGCCGCCGCGCGCGGACTCATGCCGAAACCCTGGGTAAAAGCGTCGCTGGCACCCGGCTCTAAGGTTGTTTCCGACTACCTGGCGCATGCCGGGTTGACGCCGTACTTAGACCAGCTTGGTTTTAATCTGGTGGGCTATGGTTGTACAACGTGTATCGGTAACTCCGGTCCGCTGCCGGAACCGATTGAGACCGCCATTAAGCAGGGTGATTTGACCGTGGGGGCGGTGCTGTCCGGCAACCGTAACTTTGAAGGTCGTATACATCCGCTGGTGAAAACCAACTGGCTGGCCTCACCGCCGCTGGTGGTGGCCTATGCGTTGGCGGGCAACATGAAGGTTAACCTGAACCTCGACCCTTTGGGGCATGACCGCAGCGGTCAGCCGGTTTACCTGAAGGATATCTGGCCGAGTAGCGCCGAGATAGCGCAAGCGGTACAGCAGGTTTCCACCGACATGTTCCACAAAGAGTATGCGGCAGTGTTTGCCGGAACGCCGGAGTGGAAGGCGATTCAGGTCCCCGCGTCGGATACCTACGGCTGGCAGGAGGACTCAACCTATATCCGTCTGTCGCCGTTCTTTGATGAAATGGGCGTAACGCCGGATCCGGTACAGGATATTCGCGGTGCGCGGGTGCTGGCGATGTTGGGGGATTCCGTCACCACCGACCATATCTCGCCAGCAGGAAGCATTAAAGCGGATAGTCCGGCCGGACGCTATCTTCAGGAGAATGGCGTAGCCAGCCGCGACTTTAACTCCTACGGCTCACGTCGCGGGAATCATCTGGTGATGATGCGCGGTACTTTTGCCAACATCCGTATTCGCAATGAAATGGTACCCGGTGTGGAAGGGGGGATGACTCGGCTGTTACCTGGAAACGAGGTGATGTCGATTTATGATGCCGCCATGCAGTACCAGGCTCAGGGCACGCCGTTGGCGGTGATTGCGGGTAAAGAGTATGGTTCCGGTTCCAGCCGCGACTGGGCGGCGAAAGGCCCGCGTCTGTTGGGCGTTAGGGTGGTGATTGCCGAATCTTTTGAACGTATACACCGTTCAAACCTGATTGGTATGGGGATTTTGCCGCTGGAGTTCCCGCAGGGCGAAACGCGCAAAACGCTGAATCTGACCGGGGAGGAGCAGATTGATATTTCTGGACTACAACAGTTGCAGCCGGGGGCGATAATTCCGCTGGTGATAACCCGTGCTGACGGTAGGTCACAAACCCTGCTGTGCCGTTGTCGTATTGATACGGCCACCGAGCTGACCTATTACCAGAATGACGGTATTCTGCACTATGTCATACGCAATATGCTGAAATAAAATCGGGGCCGTTTATCGGCCCTGATGATGCCGATATTCTCTCCACGATTGCGATAGCGCCGCCTGGCGCTATCGCTGTGTTATCTTCAGAATAATTATTCATGTGAAAAACAATGAATCAATAAACATTCAACAATTGGGTGATGCTGCCAACTTACTGATTTAGTGTATGATGGTGTTTTTGAGGTGCTCCAGTGGCTTCTGTTTCTATCAGCTGTCCCTCCTGTTCAGCTA